>SBGS01000024.1 GCA_006226555.1 Bacteroidota bacterium | reverse complement strand
GTTTTAATTTGATCCGTATGTTTGATTTGCTCCGGATGAAAATCACATATGAAGTTTCCCGGAATATGGACCTGAGAGAAGTGATCAGTAGTTTCATATCCTTTTTCTATCCATTCGGGTAATCCACCGTCAAGAACAAACACATTTTTATGCCCCATTGTTTTGAACATCCACCAAACTCTGGGACTTGTATAAATTCCAAGGTTATCAAATACAATGATCTTACTGGAGTTCTTTATACCCAACAAGCGGCATTCCTTTTCGAATTGCTCCGTGGATGGAAAGGTATTAGGGAATTTTCCTTCAGGATCACTAAAGGCATTTTTGAGATCGAAATGACGAGCTCCTTTAATTGTCTGTCCTTCAAATACAGATGTGATACCCGCTTTGTTTTCAAGTGAGCTTGCATCAAGTAGGATAAGATCAGGATCCTTAATGTAGTGGTGTAAATAATCGCAAGATACAAGGACTTGTTTCATGACGAGTAGCTCATTTCGTTAGAAGTATGTGCGAAAGTAAGATTTTCAGGTGTTTCTGGATACAATTCGTAACGTCAGAGTAAATTAAACCGACCTCCAAGTGCTACCACATAATCTGAAATGAATCGTCTGGTAGAATGAAACAAAAAACGCCATTCTCATTAGAATGGCGTTTCGATCATTTGGTCAGTGATTATCTGCTTCTTTCTACGTTTACAGCGTTGATCCCTTTGTTACCACGTTCAGTTTCAAATGAAACTTTATCATCCTGACGGATGTTATCGATAAGTCCTGTTTTATGTACGAACACGTCTTCTCCTGTTGAGTCATCTGTGATAAATCCGAATCCTTTTTCTGTGTTAAAGAATTTTACTACTCCTGTTTTCATTGTATTATTTGTTTAAATTTTGCGATTTTGTATTTGCTCTTTGAGCTTCTTCTTTCATTGAGAGCGTTTTATTTTCGGGGGCACTTGCCCAGTCAATTTCCAGACCAGTGGTTGAGCTATCTTTTCTGGATTCTCTCTTTTCCATTTTAATTTTCTTTTTCTGCGCTCTATCCTTGCTGCGTTGCTTCTTGTTGAATGTTTCCTGTGATCTTGACATATGGTATGGATTAATTAACGAATGTGTAGGCCATACCTACTTTTCCTGCTCGTCCTGTTCGTCCTATTCGGTGAATGTAACTGTCCATTGTGCGAGGTAACTCATAATTCACTACGTGAGTGACATTATCAACGTCTATACCCCTTGATGCGACATCTGTTGCAACCAGGATTTTTGTTTTACCACTTTTGAAATGTTTGATCGCATTAGAACGATAATTCTGAGATTTATCTCCGTGAATAACATCTGAACGCATTCCCGATCTTTTCAACTGTAATCCTATTTTATCTGCACTGCGCTTTGTTTCTGCGAAAAGGATGACTTTTTCAAAAGAATCTCCTTTCAATAACTCGATCAATACGTCGAATTTATTTTCGGAGCTTTTGACTTTTATAATGTCTTGATGAACGTTATCACTTGAATTAGTTCCGGTATTGACATTAATTTTGATAGGGTTAGAAACGAATTCCCGAATAAGTGCTTCTTGTGATTTATCTACGGTTGCAGAAAATAGAATCGTTTGTGATCTGTCAGACATTTCAGAAGCGATATTTCTAACATCCCCTATGAAACCCATATCTAGCATTCTGTCAAATTCGTCCAATACTAGTATGTTCGAATTGCTAAGTTTGATCGAACCGCGGTTAATAAGGTCATTCAAGCGACCTGGTGTGGCTACGATAAAGCGATTTTTTCTACGTGCTTCAGAAAGATCTCTTCCCACGCTTGTACCTCCAATAAAGCATGAAGAATGTATACCGGAACCTTTTGTGAGGGAACGGAATTCTTCTTGAACCTGTTCCGCAAGTTCTCTCGTCGGAACAACTACCAAGGCTCTGGTATGTTCATTTTCAAGCATTTGCTGAATAATTGGAATTAAAAAAGCTCCTGTTTTTCCGGTACCCGTTGCGGCAATCCCGATCAAGTCACTTCCATTGATCAATACAGGGATAGAACGTTCCTGTATTTCTGTTGGACTTTTATATCCCTTGGATTTAATGTTTTTGTTCAATAAAGCGTGTAGGGAGAATTCCTCAAATGTGATCGAGGAAACGAATTTCTCTTCTTCAGTTCTAATGGCTTTTTTGACCAGATTTTTCGGATCAATCCTCGATGAAACCTTTTTTCTGGAGGATTTGTTACGTTGTTTATTATTTCTATAATACATTTTGTTTCGTTTAAAAAAGGAAGTGAATTATTTGGGGCTTACTTCCATGGAGCCAAGCACTTTGAGCATTTCAAAGTGTTTTTTAATTGCTGAGATGAAGCTGCCGTTTGAATTATATGGCAGTCCGAATTCTTCAGCAGTTTGTTTAACTATTGGGGCGATTTTTTTATAATGGACGTGTGAAATGTGAGGGAATAAATGGTGCTCGATTTGATTCGTTAATCCACCCAGTGTCCAGAATAGAAATGTTCCCTTCTGTGAAAAGTTGCATGTTGTGAGTAATTGATGAGCCATGCGCTCAGTTTCCATTTTTCCTTCATTATCAGGCAAAGGAAATTCGGCATTTGGCATAATGTGAGCCGACTGAAAAACGATTGATATACATAAACCCGTTACAAACTGCATGACGAGGAATGCAAAAAAGATTGTCCATCCGGAGGCCGACGTTAAAAGCATTGGTAAAACAAGTACGAGTGCAAAAAAGATGAGCTTCCATAGAATAATGCTGATCAGGTAACGCAATTGACTCTTTTTGTCTCTGATCAACCCCATTTTTTTAAAGCGCACCAGATTGATAAAATCTTTGAATGTTAGCCATGAGATAGTACTTAAGCCGTAAAAGATCCAAGCATACCAGTGCTGATATTTGTGTAGCTTGTTTTTGGTAGCGTGAGGTGAAAAGCGCAAAAAGAACGGAGTATGAATATCGTCATCATGTTCATTGATATTGGTAAAACTGTGATGAAGCACATTGTGCTGAATTTTCCACATGTGTTTACTCGAACCGATCAAATTGATGGTGTTCGACATCAGATCATTTAACCACTTTCGCTTAGAGAATGATCCGTGTATAGCATCATGCATGATGCCCATACCAATGCCTGCCATACCAAATCCGCTTAGAATGTAAAGAGGGAAGATTATACCAGGACTGCTTACATTCCAGATAATAATGATGGATAGTGGAATGAAAAAGAGAAGTAACATAACTATTGATTTTAGGACCATAGGAATGCTACCAAATCTGCTGATGTTATTACTATTTAAATAGTCAGAAACGCGCAGTTTTAGTGTCGAGGAAAAATCAGCGTGAACCGATTTTGAAAATGAGATATTCTTGATAAAAAAAGTATTAAGTAAACATTAAGTTTAACCCAACATTAGAGTATAAGCGAAATCTGATTACCAGATTTGTCTGTGAAGAAATTCTAAAAAGGAAACTTAATGGATTGACTTCTGCCTATTTGAACATAGGACTTTTACCGTAAAATTGAATTCAGCCTTTTGCTGTTGTCAACAAAGGTAAGCTAATTAATTGGTATTCCTACAATAAAATGATTTTTAACCGATGAGCGATTGCTATTTAGTAATTAATACGGTCTATGGTAACACCTTAGTTATTGCAAATTTACTCTAATAGATTCTGAATTTCCGTTCTACACTGCCATCACTATATATAAAGATGATCACCGTATTAGTTTGATCTTTTACTTCTCGCCCCATTGTGTCGGTTATCCTTATGAGTTTTTTTGAATCCGAGCTTACATTATTTATTCCCGCCGTAGCGCACAAATTTCCTGTGTATAAGGCGTCAACCTCACAGCTGTTTAATTCTCTTTTCCAAATGCCTAGGTCATCAAATTTTCCTTGATAAGCCGAGTAGTCTGTGTTGACCGTATGATACCAATCAGCAATTTTAAAGTCCGCAGTTGAATTGTTAATTGCTGATATCGCCGTAACAGTGTCTGTCACCAGTACATTATTGATAAAGATCTTTATAAAGCCGTAATTCGTTGTTATTACAACATGTGTCCATTGATTCAAAGGAATATTTGAAAGACTTGCCCGCAATGTATCTGTATCGAAACCATCAGAGAGAATCAGGCAAAGGTCGTCTCCGTCCATTGTGATCATATATGATGATCCGGATAGGTTGTTTGGATCTGACCACTTTGATAGAATAGGTTGAAATTCACTTTCATTGTTGCCTCCATGATTTTCCGGCAGTATCCAAAAAGAAAATGAAAGTTGCACAGAAGCTTCGAAATCCTCTACATCTCCATAATTCAAGTATTCTGATCCTGAACCTGAAAAATATAGTGCACGCATCAAAGTGTTGAAACGATCAGCGGTTGAGACAACATTGTAGTTGGCATTATTATGGCCATTTCCGCTATTGTCAAGGATATTCCCACTGTAGGAATACCATGCCTGCAAATCTTGCACAGGAACGTAGGTAGGTAACTGGCAATGTCCGAAAAATGCAATAAATAGGGCTGTAGGGACAAGGAAGTTCTTAATTTTTCTCATACGGCTTTAGGAATTTGATCAATACACGTTCCATTTATCTTTCGTAAATATGAACGGCATATCTGAATAAGGGAGTAGGATAATTTAAGGTTTGAGCTGGAAATATTAATGATTTACCCTCCAAGATCAATTCATACTGTTCTTTTGAAGGATAAATAAATTCCTGCCAGTAACTTTTTTCATTCGCTTTTTGGATCGGGTAACGCCAATTATAGTATGCAAGTGCCTCTTCATAACTTAGTGAGGTCAGTAGTTCTTCATTATCAGGAATCATTTCCGGATCATTTACACTAAGTATTATTGATTTTCTATCAAGGAATCTACTGTAATCAATATGCGATCGGATTGCATTCGTTTCTCCTAAGAGATTTACAGTGCCAAGCTGAAGGTCTTTCCCTATTTGAGCGTAAGGGATACTGTCGGAACTAGTCGCTTCTTTTTTGAGACTAAATTCCTTTCCATTTAAACCTTTATATCTTATGATTTTTATCTGAGTTCTATCAATAGCATGATTAGCAGCATTATACTCCATATATCGATAGGACAAGGGGATGTCAGCTGCTAATGATAACAGAGAATCTGTTTCGATGGTTCGTTTGATCTTTCGATTTGGATCAAAAGTGAATAGAATGCGATTTAATTCCCTATCCGCCCAATCGAACTCTACAAATTCCAGTTCACCTTCACCAAAATAATAGTCAAGATACAAGAGCATTTTACTGGCCTCGTGATCAGATCGTATGTTGTAATAGAGGAATTCCTTGTTAATAGAATCACGGACATAGCTTAGGAAAGCCTTGTATTCTCGATTGGTTATTCGCCATTGTTCACTCATGTCAATGGTGGGTAGTTGAATTACAGATTCTCCAATGGGCACTTTCGTGATGTCGTCCTCGGTTGGTAGTGTTACGACCACGACATAATCCAATCCGGCTTCATGAAACTCACGTTGTAGCATTTTGGTTTTCCAATCGCAAAAGGCATCTGCCTGAAACCCGGCCGTCCCGTAGGCTGCGAGGTCCTTGAAAAGTATATCTCCTAAAAGGGAATAAACTGCTGGAATATC
>SBGS01000046.1 GCA_006226555.1 Bacteroidota bacterium | reverse complement strand
TGCTCTTTCTTCGAGCGTTTTAAGGATACCAGCGATCTTTCCACCAGCACCTTTAAGTCCAGACACAACATTTTTAGCAGGACTTTGAAGCAATCCGATGATCTCTCCAAGCAATTCTTCCTTGCTCTTGATCTCAACAAGCGCTTTCAATTGGTCGTCACCGATGAAAACTGCCTCTTCAATATATGCCCCTTTAAGGATTGGTTTAGCATTTTTCTTACGGAAATCTTCGATCAATTTTGCAGGCGCGTTACCAACTTCAGAGAACATGATAGAAGTAGCACCTTTAAGAACTGTATTCAGATCTCCAAAGTTCTTGTCTTCTACACGCTCCATTGCTTTAGCCAACAACGCATTTTTTACAACGCGCATTTTAATGTTGGAATTAAAGCATCTTCTTCTAAGGTTGTTAACTACTTCAACAGTCAGCTCAGATGTATCTGCTAGATAGATAACATTGTTATTCGCTAGATCAGCTGCCAAGTCATCTACGTATTTTTCTTTTTGTTCTTTTGTCATGATTCAAAGTTTTACGCAATTAATGACTTCGTGTCGATCTGAATACCTGGGCTCATTGTTGAGCTAATGTAAACGCTCTTAATGTAAGTTCCTTTTGCAGCAGATGGCTTCAATTTGATAAGTGTTTGAATTAGCTCATTCGCATTTTCTCTCAACTTATCTCCTTCGAAACTAACTTTACCTACAGCAGAATGTACGATACCGTACTTATCAACTTTAAAGTCGATCTTACCGGCTTTTACTTCGCTAACAGCTTTACCAACTTCCATCGTTACAGTTCCTGTTTTTGGGTTAGGCATTAAACCTCGTGGCCCTAGGATTCTTCCTAATGCACCAACTTTACCCATAACAGCAGGCATTGTAATGATAACGTCGATATCAGTCCAACCACCTTTGATTTTGTCGATGTACTCATCCAAACCAACGTAATCAGCACCAGCAGCTTTTGCCTCTTCTTCCTTGTCAGGCGTACATAGTACCAACACTTTCATGTCTTTACCAGTACCGTGAGGTAATGCTACAGTTCCTCTTACCATTTGGTTTGCTTTACGAGGGTCAACCCCCAAACGTACAGCAACATCTACAGAGGCATCAAACTTAGCAGTGGATACTTCCTTAACCAAATTACATGCGTCAGTCAAGGAATAAGCCTTTTCAGCGTCAATTTTCGCTAAGGCTTCTTTTCTCTTTTTAGATACTCTTCCCATAATTCAGCAATTATTTGGTTTCTGGTGCTTCTCCACCTTTTACTACTACTCCCATACTACGAGCTGTTCCAGCGACCATGCGCATTGCAGAGTCAACAGTAAAACAGTTCATATCCTGCAACTTATCCTGTGCAATCAAACGAACACTATCCCAAGAGATAGTTGCTACTTTCTGACGATTTGGTTCTGATGAACCTTTCTTGATTTTGGCCTGTTCCATGATCTGAACAGCTGCCGGAGGAGTTTTAATTACGAAATCAAAAGATTTGTCGCCATACACTGTAATTACTACAGGTAACACCTTTCCAGGCTTATCCTGAGTTCTCGCATTAAACTGCTTACAGAACTCCATGATGTTCACCCCTTTCGCACCGAGTGCCGGTCCGACTGGAGGAGCTGGATTGGCTGCACCACCTTTGATCTGTAATTTGATCAAACCTGCTACTTCTTTAGCCATTGTATTTAAATTATGTAGTCAAACGTGATTATTGACGGGAAGCTTTAATCGTCTTCATCACTCCTACGGGTTAATATGCAACTTTAAACTTCTTTCTCAACTTGCATATAGCTAAGCTCCAGAAGGTTCTTTCTTCCAAAGATCTTAACCATAACTTTGAGTTTCTTTTTCTCTTCGTTGATCTCATCAATAACTCCACTGAAATTATTGAATGGACCATCGATAACTTTAACCGATTCCCCTACTACAAATGGAATCTTCATTTCCTCTTCAGTTTCAGACAATTCATCCACTTTACCAAGGATACGGTTTACCTCAGACATTCTCATTGGAACCGGATCACCACCTTTTTCACTTCCAAGGAATCCAATTACATTTGGAATACCCTTGATCACGTGAGGAATCTCACCTACTAACGCTGCCTCAACAAGCACGTAACCAGGTAGATATGCCTTCTCTTTACTAACCTTTTTTCCATTTCTAATCTGAAAAACCTTTTCAGTTGGAATCAAGATCTGACCCACAAAATCATCCAATTTCAATCGCGAAATTTCTAGCTCAAGATATTCCTTGACCTTTTTTTCTTTTCCGCTAATTGCTCGGACTACGTACCAACGCTTCTTAATATCTTCCATGTCAACAAATGCGAATTAGAGTCTATAGATTAGTCCTAGCACACCCTTCCAAAATGAATCCTTTTCTCCGGTGATACCAAAAACAAAGTCCATCCCGAAGATGATTAATGCAATTAGTATGGAAGCGGACACCACAATAATAGTATTACTCTGAAGCTCCTTCCAAGTTGGCCATGAAACATTGTGTACCATTTCGGTAACCGTCTCATTAATATATTCTCTGAATTTTGACATCTCTTCTAATTTGCACGGGCGGAAGGATTCGAACCCTCGACCAATGGTTTTGGAGACCACTACTCTACCAGCTGAGCTACACCCGTGTAAAAAGGGGAGCGAACTCCCCTTTAAGCAATCAATATATGTACTTATTAAGCAATGATCTCAGTAACCTGACCAGCACCTACAGTTCTACCACCCTCACGGATCGCAAAACGAAGTCCTTTGTCCATAGCTACAGGAACGATCAACTTAACAGTAATTGTTACGTTATCACCTGGCATTACCATCTCACGACCATCAGTCAAGAAGATCTCACCAGTTACGTCTGTTGTTCTGAAGTAGAACTGAGGACGGTATTTGTTGTGGAAAGGAGTGTGACGACCACCTTCTTCTTTCTTCAATACGTAGATCTCAGCTTTAAATTCAGTGTGAGGAGTAGTTGAACCTGGCTTACAGATAACCATTCCACGCTTGATATCTGACTTCTCAATACCACGTAGCAATAATCCTACGTTATCTCCAGCTTCACCACGGTCAAGGATCTTACGGAACATCTCAACCCCAGTTACTGTAGAAGTCAATTTCTCATCACCCATTCCAAGGATCTCAACTGGATCTCCAGAGTTGATTACCCCTGTTTCGATACGTCCTGTTGCAACTGTACCACGACCTGTAATCGTAAATACGTCCTCAACTGGCATCAAGAATGGCTTATCAACATCACGTGGAGGAAGTTCGATATAGCTATCAACTGCATCCATCAATTCGTTTACTGTAGCAACCCACTTTTCTTCTCCGTTCAATGCTCCAAGAGCTGAACCTTGAATTACTGGTGCGTTATCACCATCGTAATCGTAGAATGAAAGCAATTCACGGATTTCCATTTCTACTAGTTCAAGTAGTTCTGGATCATCCACCATGTCAACTTTGTTCATGAATACAACGATTCTTGGAACTCCTACCTGACGTCCTAGAAGGATGTGCTCACGTGTTTGTGGCATTGGACCATCTGTAGCAGCAACTACAAGAATAGCTCCATCCATCTGAGCAGCACCAGTTACCATGTTCTTTACGTAATCGGCGTGACCTGGACAGTCAACGTGTGCGTAGTGACGATTCTTAGTTTCGTACTCAATGTGTGAAGTATTAATAGTAATACCACGCTCTTTTTCTTCCGGTGCGTTATCAATAGAAGAGAAGTCGCGAGATTGAGCAAGTCCTTGAGCTGCAAGAACGCTAGAGATCGCAGCAGTCAAAGTTGTTTTTCCGTGGTCAACGTGACCAATTGTTCCGATGTTAACGTGTGGTTTGGAACGATTGAAATTTTCCTTAGCCATTTGTTCTTTTTGTTACTTAGTTATTAATTAAAACCTTTATATATGCCAAATTTCACCCACTTTGGGTGAATTTTTTCAAATCTTCACTACTTAGAGCCAATGACGAGAATTGAACTCGTGACCTCTTCCTTACCAAGGAAGCGCTCTACCACTGAGCTACACCGGCACTAAAAGTTCTTTCAAAAAAGAGCGGGAGACGAGATTCGAACTCGCGACCCTCAGCTTGGAAGGCTGACGCTCTACCAACTGAGCTACTCCCGCTTGTATTTTTTTTGTGGGGAGAGCAGGATTCGAACCTACGAAGGCGTAGCCAGCAGATTTACAGTCTGCCCTCGTTGACCGCTTGAGTATCTCCCCAAAAAAAGTGAGCCGATGGAGGGACTCGAACCCCCGACCTGCTGATTACAAATCAGCTGCTCTAGCCAGCTGAGCTACATCGGCACTTGTTGGTATCATTATTTGAAAGAACTTCTTGTACTGTTTCCCCCAATTGGGGAGTGCAAATGTATGAAAGAAATTATTATTTGCAAGAGCAAAATTATTTTTTTTTCAAAAAAAAAGGCGCTCATTGAGCGCCTCTAGTAATATTACATTAACTATCAATGTTTTAGCTTCTTGCTTTATGTTTTTCAACTTGCTTTTTTAGCGCATCTACCGCCTGATCAGCAGCCTCTTCAAAAGTCTTGCATTGTTTTTTTGCAAACAGCTCGTGTCCGGGTATCAATATCTTTACTTCGGCTACCTTATTTTCCTTTTCCGCGCTTTTATCCAAACGGAGATAAACCTCACTAGAAATTATCGAATCATTCATCAACTCCAACTTGCTGACCTTTTCATGAATAAAATCCACCAACTTCTGATCGGCAGTAAAATGAACAGCATTTACCTTGAAATCCATAATCTTACTATTTACGCCCCCTGGGGTGAGCTTGTGAATATATCTTATTAATCTCTGCGAAGGAATTATGTGTATACACTTGAGTGGCAGCTAATCCAGAGTGCCCCAGCAGCTCCTTGATGACCTCGATACCAGCTCCATTGTTTAGTAAATGTGTCGCAAAGGTATGCCTGATAACATGAGGACTCTTTTTACTAACATCCGACGCTAAAGAAAGGTAATGATTTATTTTTCTGTAAACAAGACCGGGATACAACTTTTTACCATTCTTTAACGAAAAGACATGAGCGCTGTTTTGATACCTGTTTTGTGATTTTAATTCCTGCATCTTTTTAAGTTCATCAATAAACGATTTATTAACAGGAATGATCCGGACCTTATTCCTTTTACCAGTAACCTTAATGTGATCTTTTCTTATATCCTCCAATGTCAAATTGATCAACTCACTTAAACGAATTCCAGTTTGATAGAACGTTTCTATCAGTAGTCGATCCATCACCCCTTCAAAGTCATCCGAGAAAACCTTATCCAAGTTAACTTCATCTAATTCGCTCTTTTTGACAAAAACAGGCAAACGCTTTTCTTTCTTTGGTCCTTGTATCAGAGACATCGGAGTAGTTTTTATCTCACCATTGACCACCATCCATTCAAATAGTGTTCTCAAAGAGGACAACTTTCGATTAACCGTAGAAGATTTCAAACCTCGCTCCATGAGATCGACCATCCATCCTCTCACTTCCCTTTTCGTAACTGCCTTTATATCCTCATTGTCGATAAATTCCAAAAACACGAGTATATCGTTTCGATACGCAATGATCGTATGCTCACTGTAGCGCTTTTCGAATTGAAGATATTGGATAAATTTTTCAAGCATAAAAAA
>SBGS01000056.1 GCA_006226555.1 Bacteroidota bacterium | reverse complement strand
CGGTATTCGGATTTGGTAATAACACAGAAGACCAGCTTTCTTCAGCTTCAGGTCTTACTGTTCCAACACCGGAGTACATTAATGACCTTGATGGTGTTGGTTACATCGAAGCAGGATGGAGTTCTTCTCACTTCCTTTTCACAGAGGCAAATGCATGTGTTTCAACCACAGTTACCGTAAATGTTTCTGCTACTCCAGTTCCGGTTATCACAGCCAATGGTGATACCTTGAGTACAATTGCAGGTACAAGCTACCAGTGGTACTTCAACGGTAACATCATCCCTGGTGCAACAAATCAAACGCATGTTGCAAATGCTGGTGGAGAATACTTTGTAGAAGTAACGAATGCTCTTGGATGTACTGGTACATCGGCAGTTTATACTGTGAGCTTAGCAAATGTTGAAGACATCTTGGCAGATAGATTGAGCATCTATCCTAACCCGGCAAGTAATCAACTTACTGTAGAAGTTCCTGAAAGCATTCAAAGTTCATTCAACTTAGTGATCTATGACCACATGGGTAGAATTGTGTACAATGAAGAAATGTCGAATAAAGCTGATATCCAGATCGACCTTCATGAATTTGAAAGTGGTGTTTACCACTTGATCCTGCACAATACTGAGCTGCATTTCGACACGAGGTTTGTAAGAATAGACGAAAACTAATTTCATAGGAATATAATTTTCACGTGATATTCGTTTAAAAGTTTTTTATTTAACACTTTGAGGTGGCGATTTCAATCTCTACTTTTGAGATAAATCGCCATCTCGAATGAAAACAATTCTTGTACTCGGAGCAGGTTTATCTGCTTCATCCATGATCCGATACTTTCTTGAAAGATCTGAGACCTATGACTGGCATCTAAGGATCGTTGATATGGATGTTGAGATGGTCAAGAGAAAGATCAACGGTCACAGTCGCGCAGAAGCTCTTGAGTTCAACGCGTTGAACAGAGATGAACGATTACCAGAAATTCAAAAAGCAGACCTCGTTATTTCAATGTTGCCTGCGCGCTTCCATGTGGAAGTAGCAAAGGATTGTATTGAGCTTGGCAAACACCTGATCACTCCTTCCTATATTTCACCTGAAATGAAAGCACTAGATGCTGAAGCGAAGGCTGCAGGTGTGCTCATCATGAACGAGATTGGCGTGGATCCGGGCATAGATCACATGAGTGCCATGAAGATCATAGATGAAGTAAAAGCCAAGGGTGGAACGATCACGAGTTTTAAATCCTTCTGTGGAGGGTTGATCGCTCCAGAAAGTGATAATAACCCATGGAATTATAAGTTTACCTGGAATCCAAGAAATGTTGTACTTGCCGGTCAAGGAGGAGCTGCCTCCTTTATTAGAAATGGTGAATATAAATACATCCCGTACCATCGCCTTTTTAATCGCTTGGATCATCATTCTATACCTGGTTATGGAGATTTTGTAGGTTACGCCAACAGGGATTCACTTTCTTACAGAGAGATCTATGGCCTGCAAAATATACCTACGATATTCAGGGGAACATTAAGACGTCCCGGATACTGTGAAGCATGGAATGTATTCATAGAATTGGGAATGACTGACGATACTTACCCGATGATCGGAACCGAAAATATGACTCCCCGTCAATTTCTTAATGCCTTTCTTCCGTACAACGCATCCTTACCTGTTGAAGAGAAATTTAAGCAGTTCCTCAGAGAGGATCGAATACACCTTTATGAGCGCTTCGAGTGGCTCGGTTTATTTGAACATACACCACTGATCGGAATTGAAAACGCATCTCCGGCACAGGTTCTTCAAAAAATACTGGTCGACAAATTATCATTAAGTGAAGGAGATAAAGACATGCTTGTTATGCTTCACGAATTCATTTATGAGATCAATGGAAACAAGTTTTTCCATACTTCCTACATGGTGAATATTGGTGAAGATCAGGTTTACACCTCTATGTCCAATACAGTTGGGCTTCCTGTAGCGATCTGTGCAAAAATGATACTTCAAAACGAAATTAACCTCACAGGGATTCACCTTCCGGTTTACGAGCATATCTACGATCCTATTCTTAAAGAACTTGAATCTTTTGATATAAAGTTCATGGAAGAAAAAAGTGAATTGTAAGCTTTGCGTATCTTTGCCACCAATAAAAGGCAGAGTACATGGAAAAAGCGAAATACACCGTAACAGCAGCACTACCCTACGCTAACGGTCCCTTACATTTAGGTCACGTAGCAGGTGTTTATTTACCGGCTGATATCTTTGTTCGCTTTTTACGCATGAAAGGTCATGATGTAGTGTACATCTGTGGGAGTGATGAACACGGCGCAGCGATCACGTTGAGAGCAAAAAAAGAAGGGATAACGCCACAAGAGATCGTTGACAAATACCATACGATCATTCGTGATGCCTTTAAAGATTTCGATATTTCATTTGACATATTTCACAGAACATCATCGGAATTACATCATCAAACTGCCCAAGACTTTTTTAAAGTGCTTGATTCCAAAGGATCATTTACGAAAGCCACCAGTGAGCAATTCTTTGATGAAGAGTATCAGCAGTTTCTGGCCGATCGATATGTAACCGGTACTTGTCCTAACTGTAAAAGTCCAAACGCTTATGGAGATCAGTGTGAGAGTTGCGGCTCATCGCTGAACCCGACCGACCTAATCGATCCTATTTCCACATTGAGCGGAAAAACTCCTGTGATGAAATCCACTTCACACTGGTACCTGCCTATGGAACGTCATGAGGATTGGTTGAGAGCTTGGATCAAAGAAGGAAAGCTGGATGGAGTGCAACAGCACGACCCAAAAGAATGGAGAAATCAGGTTGTTGGTCAATGCATGTCTTGGATCGATAACGGATTGCGCCCTCGAGCAATGACCAGAGATCTTGATTGGGGGGTAAAAGTTCCTTATGAGGATGCGACAGGAAAGGTTCTTTATGTTTGGTTAGATGCTCCTATCGGATATATCTCTGCAACAAAGCAGTGGGCCTTGGATCATAACAAAAACTGGGAAGAATATTGGACCGGTGACCGTAAACTGGTGCATTTTATTGGAAAGGATAATATTGTATTTCACGCGATCATCTTCCCTATTCTACTGAAAGAACATGGAGGACTTGTGTTACCGGATAACGTTCCTGCATATGAATTCCTTAACCTGGAAGGTGATAAGTTTTCTACATCGCGAAACTGGGCAGTTTGGTTACATGAGTATATTGCTCGACACCCGGACAAATCAGATGAACTAAAATACGTACTTACTTCAATTGCTCCCGAAAACAAAGACAGTGAGTTTACCTGGAAGGAATACCAGACAAGAGTGAACAGTGAGCTCGCAGACATACTGGGTAACTTTGTAAACAGAGCACTCGTTCTTACACAGAAATATTATGACGGAAAAGTTCCTGCCAGAGGTGAGCTTACTTCGGAAGATCAGTCTGTTCTGAATGAGATAGCGGAAATTCCAAATCGCATTGAAAAGTTGATCTACCAGTATAAGTTACGTGAAGCTCAAGCAGAAGCAATGAATCTTGCTCGTTTGGGGAATAAATTCCTGGCAGATACAGAACCATGGAAGTTGATCAAAACCGATCCACAACGTGTCGAAACGATCATGAATATTGCGCTGCAGGTAACGGCCAACCTCGGAATTGTTTTACAGCCATTCTTACCGGCTACGGCCAGAAAGATCTCAAGCTTTTTGGGACTTGACAAAAATGAATGGTCGGATGCAGGTAATCCGGATCTATTGAACGTTGGAGAGCAAACCTCAGCTCCCACAATTCTCTTTAAGAAAATTGAAGATGAGCTTGTAAATGAAGAAATAGAGCGATTAGAATCTACGAAAATGGAAAATACATCTAACGTTGCTCCTCAAAAAGATGAAACTTCTTTTGATGATTTCATGAAAATGGACATCCGTTTAGGGAAAATCATTGCGGCCCAAAAGGTTGAAAAAGCGGATAAACTACTTCAGCTAACAGTCGACACCGGTATTGACCAACGTACGATTATTTCGGGAATAGCAGAACACTATGCGCCTGAGGAGATCGTTGGTAAAACGGTAAGCGTCCTAGTGAATCTGGCTCCACGAAAGATCAGAGGTGTTGAATCACAAGGTATGATCCTTATGGCTGAAAATCAGGAAGGGAAACTTTCGTTCATCGTTCCTGAAAAAGAAGGATTTGATCCAGGATCAGAAATAAGATAAGTTTGAATTATCTTCTGCCAAAGAACGACCTCAGCATTTCACTCAAAAGAGTGGACTTTGAACGTAAGACACGGATTCAGATCGCGAAGGACTTTGCTACCCAGGACCTATATTTCAGTAACAATTTCGAAGATTCAACCGGCGACTACAACAAATTGATCAACGAAATCAGTGAGCTCCTTATCATACTCATGAAAAAGGGAGAACGACCTTTGTTACAATTACTTTACACGATTGATCTGCCGGAAAAATACTTTTTAGAGATCGTCCAGGACCCGCAGCTGCCAGAACTTCTTGCAGAGCTTATCCTACGAAGAGAAGCATATAAGATCTACCTGCGGGAAAAGTTTAGTTGATCGCATTATTTACACCTCTGAAGGACCGTCTCGTTCTATTTTTAACAGGAATCAAAGATTCCTTCTTTTTTCTACCCCCCAATTTGCTGAAAAACCTAAATTTGCTTTTCCATAATCGTGCACAAACATGGATAAAGTTTCGTATGTCGGTAATGCGGATGTAAACGCTATCGACCATTTATACAAAATGTATCAGCAAGACCCTGAAAGCGTGGATCTTGGCTGGAAAAAGTTTTTTGAAGGATTTGATTTTGCCAGAACCAATTTTGAGGATGGCGGAGATATTCCTGAAAATTTCCAAAAAGAATTTAAAGTAATCGATCTGATCAATGGTTACCGTAACCGTGGTCACCTCTTCACAAAAACCAACCCGGTTCGTGAGAGAAGGAAATATGCTCCAACATTAGCCATCGAAAATTTTGGTTTGGATGCATCTGATCTTGATACCGTGTTTGCGGCAGGAGAAGAAGTTGGTATCGGTCCGGCTACTCTCCGCGAGATCATCGATCACCTGGAGCTAACTTATTGTCAGTCAATCGGAATTGAATACGTTTATATGCGTGATCCTGAGCGCATAAGCTGGTTCAAAAACAAGATAGAACTTAAGAACAGGCCTAAATTCGACAAGGACAGAAAGATCAAGATCTTTAAAATGTTGAACCAGGCTACGAATTTCGAATCGTTCTTGGGTAAAAAGTTCGTCGGTCAGAAAAGATTCTCTATTGAAGGTGGAGAGGCTTTGATACCGGCTTTGGATACACTGGTTGAAAAAGGCTCGGAATTAGGCGTGGAGTATTTCGTAATGGGTATGGCTCACCGCGGTCGTTTGAATACCTTAACGAACATCTTTAAAAAACGTCCTCAAGATATATTCTCGGAATTTGAAGGAAAGGAATTCGATACGATCGATTATTTCGATGGTGACGTGAAATATCACCAGGGATTTACTTCTCACGTGAAGTTGGCGAATGGAAAAGAGATCGGTTTAACGCTATCTCCTAACCCCTCACACTTAGAGGCGGTCAACACTGTTGTTGAAGGGATTTCTCGAGCAAAGATCGATTCTTATCTGAAAGAAGAAAGTAATGTTTGTCCTGTATTGATCCATGGTGATGCGGCTATTGCCGGTCAGGGAATTGTTTATGAAACAGTTCAGATGGCTCAATTGGATGGTTACCG
>SBGS01000276.1 GCA_006226555.1 Bacteroidota bacterium | reverse complement strand
ATCGTTGTCAATCCGATACCTGCTCAACCTATTGTCTCTCAGAATGGAAACACCTTGTCTGTTGTGTTGCAGGCCGGGGAAAGTGCAGAGTGGTTCTATGCGGGTAGTTCAGTTGGTGTTGGGGCTTCTATCACAATTACGACAAGTGGAACTTACGAAGTAATTGTCACTAACAGTTATGGATGTCAATCAAACACGATCAGTACATACAACGTGAGTGAGGCGTCGATCTCAGAGCTAAGCAGTCTAACTTCAATAGAGGTATATCCAAATCCTACGAATGGTAAATTCAACGTGGCGTTGAGCGCGAAGCAAAATTTCGAAATTTATCTCACAGATCTTATTGGTCGTCAGCTAAGTCCTTCAGTTGTTCTCAATACCGGGGAACATGTGGTGCCTTTCGACGTGTCAGATTATTCAAAAGGCGTTTATTTAATTGTCATCAAAACTGACAATGAATCCTTCTCGACGCGCATTTTGATCCAATAAAGAAATGTGAGTTTAATTGATTCCTTAAACCTGATGAGAGGGATTGCCGTTAATCAAGAATTGCCTTGATTCCCGGTAATTCCTTTCCTTCCAGGTATTCCAACATGGCGCCACCACCGGTAGAAACATAGCTCACTTTATCTGCCAATCCAAACTTGTTGATCGCAGCAACGGAGTCTCCTCCACCGATCAGTGAGAATGCACCTTTTTCTGTTGCTCTAACAATGGCTTCCGCAACTGCTATCGTTCCCTTTTGGAAATTCTCCAGCTCGAACACACCCATCGGACCGTTCCATAAGATCAATTTGGATGTTTCTATGATCTTAGCACAATCTTCCATTGTATCCGGACCCACATCGAGTCCCATCCATCCATCCGGAATTTCATCTATCCTCACCAATTGTGTTGCTGCCTCATTGGAAAAACTATCCGCAGCTAAGGTATCAACCGGAATATAGAGGTCTACTCCCTTAGATTTTGCTTTTGCTATAATTTCTTTCGCTACTGTCAGAAAATCGTCCTCCACTAAAGAGTTTCCAACTTTTCCTCCCATTGCTTTTACAAAGGTGTAAGCCATTCCACCACCTACGATCAGGTGATCAACCTTATCAAGCAAACGTTCAATGATCGTGATCTTTGAAGACACTTTTGCCCCCCCAACGATGGCAGTAAGAGGCTTCTCGTCACTTTCAAGTACTTTACTTACACTTTTGATCTCACTTTCGATCAAATAACCAAACATTTTGTCGTTCGGGAAGAACTTGGCAACAACTGTTGTGCTGGCATGAGCACGGTGAGCTGTTCCGAAAGCATCGTTAATATAAACATCTCCATGACGAGACAGCATTTCCGCGAAGCTTTCAGTTCCTGTAGTTTCCTGCTTGTAGAAACGTACATTCTCCAGCATTACAACTTGTCCAGGCTTAATTTTACTTGTGATTTCAAAGGCACCTTCACCGACGCAATCTCCAGCGAAAATCACTTCAACACCTAAAAGCTCAGATGTTCTTTTGATAATATGTTTCAAAGAAAAACGAGGTTCTCCTCCTTCAGTAGGACGACCTAAATGGGACATCAACACAACGCTTCCACCGTTGTTCAATACATGCTTGATGGTAGGTACAGCTGCCCTAATACGAGTATCATCCGTTACTTCAAACGTTTCCTTATCCAAAGGCACATTAAAATCAACTCTGATCAGTGCGCGCTTTCCATTGAAATCATACTTATCTATCTTTTGCATCGAGCTTAATTTTGGTATGCAAATGTAACAACTTTGTAAAAAGACCTATCTTTAAATCATGTCTTCTGAACCAAAGATATTTACCCTTAAACAAGTCCTGCAATCGATCCGAAAAACGATCGAAGAACGCTACCAAAGCTTGTATTGGGTAAAGGTGGAAATGCATAAATTGAATCGCTATCCCAGCGGACATTGCTTCCCGGAATTATTGCAAAAAGAGGACGGAAAGATCGTGGCTCAGATCTCCGGAACGATCTGGAAACAAAATTTCGATCGCATTAATCAAAGGTTCATGGAAGTGGTAAAAGAACCTTTGAAAGATGATCTCACACTTTTAATGCAGATCCGCATTGGTTTTCATGAGGTTTACGGGCTTAGTTTGGAAATCGTCGATATTGACCCCTCCTACTCTCTAGGTGAATTGCAGCGTGAGCGTCTTGAAACACTTAAAAAACTTCAGGAGCTACGATTAGTTGATGCAAATCAAAAACTGGAATTTCCATTGCTGCCTAAACGCATTGCGGTTGTATCTGCTCCGGCAAGCAAAGGACTTAATGACTTCTATCAAGTACTGGACAACAACAAATATGGTTATCTCATCGAACGCGAGTTGTTTCCAGCTTATGTTCAGGGCGATCTCGCTATAAACAGTATTATTGAGCAGCTTAACGTGTTAAAGGAGCGTGTGGATGAATTCGATATTGTGGTGATCGTTCGTGGTGGAGGCGGTGAAGTGGGTTTATCCTGCTATAACAACTTCATGTTATGCAAAGAAATTGCGAGCTTTCCCCTACCTGTATTAACCGGTATTGGTCATTCAACTAACCTGACCGTTGCAGAAATGATCGCTTATAGAAACGCTATTACACCGACTGAACTTGGAGAGTTCTTGATACAAATCTTTCGTGAATTCGACCTAGATGTGCGAGACCTGGGCGAGCGTTTGGAGGCCAGCACATTGTACTTCATTGAGCAACGTCTATTGGAATTGGGAAGAAGCTCGGAACAATTGCATGGAAAGACAAAAGAAAATTTAATGATTCGTCGTCATCAATTAGATCAGGCCGGACAGCTCATGCAATACCGAACAGAACGTTTCCTGAACAACCAAAAAAGACAACAAGAGATCAATCAACAAAAGATCGCAGAGATCAGTCTTCGCTTCACCCAAACGGAGAGAAACGGAATCGATCAATTGCATGCAGCTCTGTTAAACACCACTGAGAAAACCCTCACCAATCAATCGAGAAACATTAAAGAATTTGAACAAACAGTAAGACTCCTAGATCCCATCAATGTTCTAAATCGCGGTTACTCCATCACGACTATCAACGGAAAGATACCTAAAGAGAATGACTTGATCGAAGGGGCAGAAATTGAAACAAAGACTAAAGACTTTATACTTCAATCAACTTTAACGCACAAAGAAAAACGAGATGAGCAATAAAATGACCTATACAGATGCATACGAAGAATTACAGCAGATCGTGAACGACATTGAAGACGGTGAGATAACTGTAGATGTATTAAGCGAGAAAGTAAAACGAGCAAGCGAGCTGATCAAGGTTTGCAAGGAAATGCTTACATCAACCGAAAAGGATGTTAAAAAAATACTGGATGATCTCAGTGCTGAATGATCATTCGGCCTTCAATAGTGAAATATCGTGAATCAACTTATCCACTTCTTTTGGGGAAGTGCCATCGTAATACCCACGGATCCTTCCTTCTCGATCCACCAGAACGAAATTGTTGGTATGAATGAAGTCGCTTCCTCCATCACCAATATTTTCAGCCTCCGCGGGCTTTAAAACAAAGAATGATTTTCTAGCAAGCTCATAAAGCGCTTTCTTGCTCCCGGTAAGGAAATGCCAATTTGATCCATCTTCTACTCCGTGATCCATGGCATATTGGTACATAACGTCTCTGGTATCCACATCTGGATCAACCGTAAAACTCAAAATTCTAAATTCAGGATCATCACCATATTTAGCATATACCCGTTGCATTTGCTTGTTCATTACGGGACAAATTGACTTACACGTCGTAAAAAAATACTCGGCAACATAAACTTTTCCGTCTACCGTTTTATTTGAAATGGTTCTTCCCTCCTGATCTTTGAACGAAAACTCTCCAATCGTGTGACCATATCCTACCCGAAGTAATTCAGGGTCCACCATTTCCTCTTTCACATCCACCGGATTTATAACAGGAAGCTTGTGCTCTTTTGGTCGGATATAGTAGTACGTGATACCCACGCCCACTATGGTAAAAACGATCAGAAAAACAGATTTTTTCATCTCTGCAAAGGTAGTCATTCTTCAAATGCTATTAATTTTAGAACCGTTAAACTTTTACCCATGAAATTGAATATCGACCTGCTGAATAAAATCTGCACCACTCCGGGAGCGCCTGGATTTGAACAACGCGTTCGTGAACTCGTATTAAAAGAAATTGAAGGCTTAGTAGATGAGGTAGAAATCGATAACATGGGCAATGTATACGCGATCCGAAGAGGAAACGTGGGTAAACGTGTTATGGTCGGTGCACACATGGATGAGATCGGCTTCATCGTTACACACATCGATGATAAAGGATTTATCCGCTTTCACACACTCGGTGGTTTTGATCCTAAAACGCTTACTGCACAGCGCGTTATCATTCATGGAAAGAAGGATATCATCGGTGTTATGGCCTCAAAGCCAATACACGTCATGTCACCCGATGAGCGCAACAAAGTTGCAAAGATCACGGACTACTACATTGATACAGGAATGTCTGCTGAAGAGGTGAAAGAGCTGGTTTCCATCGGCAATCCGATCACTCGAGAGCGGGAATTCATAGAAATGGGTAATTGTGTGAACGGGAAATCACTGGACAACCGTCTGGCTGTTTTTATACAAATTGAAATGTTGCGCAAGCTAAAAGGGAAAAAGATCCCTTACGATCTGTACGCGGTATTTACTGTTCAGGAAGAAGTTGGCATCAGAGGTGCTAATGTGGCGAGTTTGCGTGTTAATCCCGATTTTGGATTTGGATTGGACACTACGATTGCCTTTGATCTTCCGGGAGCAGGAGCACATGAAATGATCACAAAACTTGGAGAAGGTACTGCAATTAAGATCATGGATGCTTCTACCATTTGTGATTACCGCATGGTAGATTATATGAAACAAACTGCGGACAAGCACAAAATAAAATGGCAGCCGGAGATCCTTACCGCGGGCGGAACAGATACTGCTGGAATCCAACGTATGACAGAGGGTGGTTCTATCGCAGGAGCTATCTCCATACCAACAAGGCATTTACATCAAGTCATCGAAATGGCACATAAGGAAGATATTGCAGCAAGCATTGAGTTGCTTACAGCATGCATCAAGGGCCTCGATAAATACAATTGGGCGTTTAAGTGATCTACTTATCCAAAACTTTAGGGATTCTGAAGTAGTCAGAATCTTTCTTAGGGGCATTCCTAAGTGCTTCTTCTTGAGAGACCATCGGTTGTAATTTGTCTTCTCTTAGGCGATTTACCTCTTCAGACATGAAGATCAATGGCTCAACATTTTCAGTATCCACTTCCTGTAATTTTTCCATGAAGTTAATAATGCGCTCCATGTCCTGGCGGATAGCAACTTTCTTCTCTCCTTCAAATTCAAGTCGCGCAAGGTGTGCGATATGGTCTACGATTTCGTCTGTGATCTTCATCGCTGTAAAATTACGACTTCTATTTTAATTGCGGATAATGTTGTCTCAATGCTTTCAGTATGATCTCTCTGCTATGACCCGAAAGCGTTTCAATATCCATATCGTCAACTGTCGATACCGGTATAGCCTGATGAATATAGACCTTACTGATTCCGGGGCTTGCCGGACCCAGGATATACTCCGGATCTGAAAACAAGCTAAAATTATTCACGAACGTTACAGGAATGATCGGTACATGCAGCTGTTTTGCGATCTGAAAAGCTCCCGGCTTGAAAGAATCCAAAAAGGGATGTGGGTCGTCCGGAATACCTCCCTC
>SBGS01000303.1 GCA_006226555.1 Bacteroidota bacterium | reverse complement strand
TTCATGTTCACACGTTTTAGTAGTGGAACCTTATTGTACAAGTTCGTGAAATTCGCTTGAGCAGTCATATTAACATTTCTACTGTTCTGAATCACATTTCCGAATTCACTTTGCCCAAGCGGAGCTCTTTGCCAGTTATAGCTTCCCGTATACTTAACGTTAGCATTGATCCAATCAGTTACAGGGAACTTATCTAACGGTAATGTCCAATTTAGTGTATAGGAATGATTGTAGTCCAGTCCTCTACCTAAAGTTCTCAATTGAGTAAATACAGAATCTTCAAACTGACGATAACCAACAGGATCAAGTTTACGATCTACGCGACCGTCTGCTTCCTGGAAAATTGATTGATTTGTCGCAGTGAAGTTTAGCTTCAGCTTTTTCGTGATATCGTAACCAAGAGTAAAGTTTCTATTCCACGTAAATCGCTTCACGTAAACCGGAGCAAACTCATAGTCCGGAACAAGATTATTCCTGATCTGACGCTCATTATAGGTTCTTAACAGATCATTAGAGAAGGAAATAGTTTTTGGTGCTAAGTAGAAATTGAAATCCTTGATAAAGGCAAGCCACTTAGACTTCTGAACGAATTTCACTTTTCCGAACGGCGTGATCGGCTTCGCATTAAATGAGTAGTTGTATGCTAATCCTCCACCCCAAGACTTTGTTCTGTCATAGTTGGTATTAAAATCACGAAGCAAACTTTCAGAGAAGGAATAATTCGCTGTCCAGTTTGAAATTCTCCAGAACGCAGGTTTCGCTCCGGCATTTAGTTCCTTTCTTACCCCGGTGAAATTATAGGATCGACGTTCGTTGAAGTCTTGACCTAGCCTAGCTCTTTCTTTTCTAGTTTCACGTTCGTAATCAGACAATTTAATATCCGGATTGAACGGATCGTACTCCGGATTTACAATACCCAGTGAATATGCATAGAAGAATGGTAAATTAAATCTTGCTTTTTTACCAAAAAACTGACCAAGCTGAACATTTGCGTTCATGTCAAATCCAACTTGCGTGTTTCGCTGTCTTTCCTGCACTCTGCTATCCACTGCACCCCAGTTGATCCCGGAGTAGTTAGCACTCATGTTGACATTTGCAAAATCAGCCGCCTTTACCTGCATTTGTGCAACTGCAGCGGAACCACCATCATTTACGAAATCTGTCAGACGAAGCTCATTGATCCACACAATGGCACATTTTGCCTCCCCATCATCAGCCCAAGAATCAACAACATGAGAATTTTCATGCGGGTTACGAATACCAACCATGATGGTCTTCAATCCCTGTATGTTCGGTGATCCTTTAACTTTTATCAGTCTTTCCGCATTCGCCGGATCGATCTTTACATATTCAATCAGGTAAGAGACACCACTCGCCCCTGCTTCGATCTTACCGTTTCGCTCCTTTTTCAGGTCGATAAGATCCTGGAAGACAATCTCCATGTCGTTCTCTGCAGGCCAGATATCTGTATCCACTGTTGCTCCCCATGGCGTAACAACTAACGGAAATTCATATTCGTAATAGTTGTCCGTAAAGTCAGTTCCAAGTCTCACGAATAGCGTGATATCCTGATTGTCTAGTGAATAGTTCGTCTTATCATACTCTTCAGCATGCACGAACATTTTAAGCTTCTTGTATGTACGAACATCAAATTGTACGTTTCGATATGCTGCACGCGCATCTCCGTCGGCAAGATTACAAACCTCTAAGGTCAATGATTGCTCATTCAACTGACGCTGGAACGTTTGAGAAGGGTCCACCTCTCTAATAATACCCGGTGGGATTTCATATTTGATAGGACTTCTTTGATCGTTCTCCTGAACATTCAAAGCACCAATGTTGAAGGTTGTCAAGTTTGGATCCACATACACGCCTTCTCCCGGTTGAGTTAGGTCCTCAAAATATCTTCTCCACTCACCTCTAATGAACTCCAGACGTGCAAATCTTAAAACAACCTCTTCCTGGAAGTCCTTCATGAACATACGCATGAATCGGATCGAACGGAAATCAGAAATAGCATTTACCTTGCGTTCGTAATCTCTGATAGGCACCTTAAACTGGTACCATTTTTCAGTTTTCGTACCATTCTGATAGGTCTGAACGTTCGTGATAAAATTCTTACCAACGACCATGTCCTGAGGTCTCAAACTAACCTTATACTGGAAGTAACTTTCAGATTCAGACAGGTTGTTATCCTGGTTAATATCTTCTCTATCCGGTGAATTTGTTGCCTGCGTAGGGTAACCATCCCCATTTAGCGTTTGAGAATATTCGGTAGTATGAGAGTTCCCCTCCATACCGTTATATTTCTTGTAACGTTCCAGGATATTCAGCTGCGCCAAGTCGTAATCATCATCTCGGTAGAAATTATAGTCATCACTTGAAGGGTCAGCCAATAGAGCTGCCTTTGCCTCTGCAGACAAAGTAGGGTTGTTTTGAACCCATGAAACGAAGTTCGAGAATTGTACTTGTTCTTCTGAATTCTTCCATCCATCCAAACCAACATCCTGATTTAGTCTGGTTGCTGGGTCATTATCAAATGCCATTACAACAACCTGTTGTGTAGATACCTTACTCCAAATCGTTGTGTCCAAATTGTCCGTGATGGATGAACCGCTCGGTGGCAATCCATTTTCAAATGATTTTCTCGAATCCGGTAAAATATCCTCTGAAATATTTCCTAGGTTGAAATAAAGGTCACCTCCCGTATGCGTCGAATTAGGATCAACGTTTTCCGCATCTTCATTGAATGGATCCAGAATCCAGAATTGGATAAATTCAATATTCGCCTGCTCGAAATTATTTGTGCTTAAGGCTCTCATTATTCCACCCCATCTTGCCTCAGGGTTTGTAAATGTCCCATCCGGATTTACAGTAGCCGTAGTATCATAGTTATACATACCACGCTCTTTAGGATAATAAGCCAGTTCTAAAATTGGAATATTCGGAATCGAACCATATTGCTGCTGCAGATTCGGGAAAATGTCAGTTTGATTAACCAAACGCATACGACTGTCCGACAACATCGTAGGATCATCCTTAATGTGTTGAGGGGTCGTGTTATTGTTCTGATAGAAAAGTGGATCGATCACATACCAAGAAGTCTTGGCTCTTTTATATCCCGCTGAAAGATCTTTTTTCGATGCTTCAGGAAACAGATCAGGCTGACCCTGTGGAATGGAAGCAAGATGCCAAGATGCAAACGATCTTAAGTCTATTGACGATTGTGCACCTTCGAAATCATCGATATAAGATGTACCTCCTTTGTTAATAGCACGCGGAACACCCGGAAGTAAATGAGCAAACTCCCCAGAAAATGAGAAAGTTGATTTCTCTTTCGTTGAGATGACTGGTAAAAGATCTACAAGTTTTGTCAAGAATGGCACATCTGTTCTGTACTGTAAATCGAAACCAATAATGTTGTTCTTATATGGTTCAGAACCAATATCCACTTTTTGTGTTACCGGTCGCTCCATCATCCTCATCCAGGTCGCACCGACATTAAGCTGATCGTTCACACGATGCGCAAAGCGCGCTCCAAACAGTGATTTCGCCTGGAATCCAAAAACCGAATTACTCTCGATTGCGATCTTTATCGGTGTATTTGATTCCAGAATTCCTGTATTCAAAATCTTTACACGACCCAAATTGTAATCAACGGTATAATCAACTCCTTCTGTTAATTTGATACCTCCGGCGGTAACTGTTACTGCACCCTCAGGTACATTCAGCGCATTTAGAGGGATGTCAGATGAAATAGAAGACTGATATTGTCCTTTTAATGTAAAACGATTCTTACTTGGAATTTGCTGTGCGGCAGTATTGGTTGAATCGTAGAGCTCAGTGTAGGCTACTTTGTCGATAATAATATCCGAGATACCCGCAGCAGCCAGTTTTCCCGCCAAGGTAGCTCCAAATGGTTCAACCGTCGAGAAATACACCCTACCATTTCGAACATTAATAGTTCCTGCATTTTCTGCTCTATTCCCGTTGAAAGAAATTGGTACGAAATCGAAAACTCCATCAGAGAAAGGCTGGTTCGTGATGTTGATCTTATCCATATCCAGGAGCGTGACCAACTGTTTATCATCTACACCCGCTAGTGGGAAGAACGGAACGAGAACGGATGTTTCCGGATTATTGTACAAAAGGTCAATTCGGAATCCTTCCTGATCTACTTGGTAAGCTCCTATCGAGTATACGTTTTTCATCATCAGATCCCACATTTTATTTTTAGGATCCATGATCGTCGGTCTCAACAGCTTAAGAATTAATGCCTCTGTTCCTGCAATACCATCCGTAGAAAATTCACCTACCTGATATGTCTCGCCTCGGTACGTATACTCGTAAGCAACGGCAAGTACCTCATCATTGTTCAAAGGCTGATTCAGTGAGATATAACCTAATTGAGCATTGAACGTGAATTCTTGCTCTGTAAGTTTTCTGGCATTCTCAACCTTTTCATAGTGCACTGCCTGCTGGAATGGACCCGGTGATGATATCTGTGAGCTAAGTCCGGCAACGGCGTTGTTAAAGCTTCTAACAAGCGGTTGAGTTGATGCCCATCCATACAAGTTGTTACCGTCATTATCAGGAATCTCATTTCCAGATGCTCCTCCCGGATTACCTTGCCAATTCTCTGATTTTGATTCTCCTAAGTCGGTGAAGGCAATGATATTTCTCGTGTTCTCAGTATTGTTTGTTCTGTTGGTCAACCAGACTTCTATCCTCGTAATGTTTATAGTGGTGTTAGGGATCGGCAGGGTTGACATTGCTTCGTCATAATGATCATGGAAGTACATATTGACGAAATAGTGTCTGTTCGCCTCGTAGCTGTCTGCGCCTAATTCAAAGTCCCTGACCTGCGCCTTACCAGTTATATTGATCTCTTGTCTCTTTCCCTTCGATGACGCTGCTATAAGATCTACAGTAGTGCGACCAAATTTGAGCTGTGTACTCGCCCCGAATAAGGTTTGAGATCCCGGAATAAGCGAGGTAGGTAACTCCATGGACACATTTCCGAGAGCAATCTTTTGAATGATCTGATCTTCGTCTCCTGCATATTCAAGTTTGGAAATGTTATCAAAATCAAATGCGGCCTGTGTATTGTAGCTGGTACCGATCTTCAGTTTCGTTCCGATTTGACCTACAAGATTCAACTGGATCTGTTGCTGGAAATCAAAACGAGTAATGCGTCTTTGTTTCACCGGCAGGATTGGATTATCGTAACGCGATGAATTGATACCGAAGGATAACTCTACACTACCTTGAGGTCTAATAATGATCTGATCTGAACCAAAGAAATTTTCGAATACCTTACTCCCCACTTTAATTGGAAGCTCAAATGGCTGACTTTCCGCAGTTTGTTCGTCGATCTTCTCTTTCCAGTTCTCCCTCAATGATTTTTGACGTTCGTATTCAAGATACTCCTCAAATGTCATCATCGAAGGGTTCCTATAGTTCAAACCATTACTGAATGTCTCCTTGAAAACGTATGTTCCTGTTACAGGATCGTAAACAATGGTTTGCTCAACGTTCGATGGGTCGCCAAGATCAAAGCTTTGATTGGTGTTTTGGGTTGGATCATAGAAATTCTGGATCGGAAATACCAAACTAGTATCATCAACCTGCCCAAAGGCAGCCATTGAGATCAGCACAAAAAGTACCGCAAGCGTTTTCATATGTAGCAAACCAGCGTTTTTCAATACTATAGTATTTTCAGTGCTCCCTTGATCAATTCTTCAACCGACTCATT
>SBGS01000182.1 GCA_006226555.1 Bacteroidota bacterium | reverse complement strand
CTATTGAATGAAGGGAAAGATAAGGTGTCGAAAAAAGATTGGGCGAATGCAAAAGAAAGCTTAGAAGCTGCACTCGGAATAATGAACGATAATCTGGAAGCTCAGAATTTACTCAAACAAGTAAACTCAGAGTTGGCAAAAGAAAAGAGTGCCGCAGAACAAGAAGCAGAGTTTGAAAGGCTCAAAAATGAAGGTCAATCTCTTTATGACGGAAAAGATTACACAGGAGCCAAGCTTAAATTCAATGAGGCATTAGCGATCAAAGAAGATCAGGTTATCAGGAAGAAATTAGGTGAAATTGATGCAATACTTGCTGATCAGTCCAAACAAAAGGAACTCGAAGAAAAATATAACCAACTGATGAATGAAGGTGCCTCCTTGGAGAATAAACCGGACTATCAGGGGGCTATCAATAAATACAAAGAGGCGATCCAGTTAAGGCCTAATGAAAATGCTCCCAAGGAGAGAATAGCATTCCTACAGCAAAAGATTGCTCAAGAGAGTGATCAGGCTAAGATCGATCAGGAGTATAAGGCATTTATGCAAAAGGGAGATCAGCTTATGGCTGACAAGAACTACCTGGATGCCATCAAGGAATTCAATAAGGCATTGGCATTGAAGCCAAGTGAAAAGGAACCGGTTCTCAAGGCGCAGGAAGCTGAACGTCTTGAACGAGAGAAAAGTTCAGAAGGAGATAAGCAGTATGAAAAAATACTAACCGTTGCTCAGACAAAGATCGATGAACGCGATTATACTAAAGCAACAGAGCTATTGGAAAGAGCGAAATCTCTCAAGCCGGAAGATCAGCGCCCGATTGATATGTTGGCAAATATTGAAAAGCTGAAGCAGGAAGATGCGAAATACAATCAGCTTTTATCTCAAGCTTCTGGATTTGAAGCTTCAAAGAATTATACAGCTGCCCTAACAAAGTATGAAGAAGCACTGACCTTACGTCCCGCGGAAAGCTTACCTAAAGAAAAGATCGAAGCGATCAAGGCATTGATGGCAAATCAAAATGAAGCCAAAGCTGCTGAGGAGCTATACAAGAATTACATGGCAAAAGGTGATGTTTTTGTTGGTCAAAAGGAATATGAGCAGGCTCTATCATCTTTTAAAAACGCCCTTTCTGCTAAGCCGGGAGACTTAGCCGCTCAAAATAAGATCAATGAAGTACAGCAAATCCTTGATGATCTCGCCAATAGTGAAAAAGATGCGATGGCTCGAAAAAATGAATTCGATGCCAAATTAAAGGAAGCTGATGAACTTTTCTATGCAGAATCCTATCTGGATGCAATTAAAAAGTATGAAGATGCACTGCGCATTGATCCGAGCTCAACTTACGCCAAAAAGCAGATCTCAGAGGCAATTAGATTAGAGAAGGAAAAAGGAAACAGAGAAGCTGAAAGGGAATACCGTAAGATCATCGAGGCTGGAGATAAGAACTTCACCCTGGCTTCGTACGATAAAGCCAGAGAGTACTATAACCGAGCCTTAACATTAAAGAGTGGTGATCCATATCCGAAGCAAAAGCTTGAAGAAATAGATGCTATCTTAAATCCTAAAATGACTGCCTCCGCTGAGTTGGAGGACCTTGGTGAACCTTTTCCTGAGAATTCTATAATGGATGGTCAGGCCCTTTTGGAAAAAGCAGAATCTCAACGAAAGCTTTTAAACGGGCTTAAAACAAAGAAGAAACTGGATGATATTTCTAATGCTGAGTCGGAAATGACATTGGATAAAACAGCCGACCATAGAGAAAACTCTAACCAGATCTATCAGGTGCAACAGTTGATATCCCAAGAAGCTGGAGAATCTGATCTTAACCGTCAAGCAACAGTTGAAGCGTTAAAAAAATCGGAGTTAGAACGCCACGAGGACGAAAGACAAAATACTGAGTTTGAGCACGCAGAGAATCTACTTGATCAGGAAGTGCTTTATCGCGTTAATCAAGAAGTAGCGCTACAATATGGAGAAGATATCCTGGTCTATTCTGAAAATGCGGATCACATAGAGGCCTTTAACCGGGCACAAGCTGAGCGCGTTTCTGCAGAAATGAACAAGGATAAAAATGCGAACATTGATGCTGATCAACAGTTATCCAGTGTAAAGCTTAAGGTAGATCAGGACGTTCGTGATGACATTGCTGAGCGAGAGGAAGTAAGAGAGAAGGTGTTCAATGCGGAGACTGTAATACTGGAGCAGACAACCATACGTCAAAATGTTAAATACGAGGCTTTAACGGACAATCAAAAGGAATTGGATAAGGTTGCCAAGCAATACGAAACGAAGTATGTTGAAGATTCACGAGCCGTATCTAACAATGAAGAAGAGCTGAAGATCGTTAAAAAGAATCAGGTAGAAACTGAGACGGAGAAACAAGTGGATAAAGATCTTCACCTCAAACAAACGGATGCAGAGATCAGGACGGTTCAGCTAAAAGTAGAGGAGGACAGCAAAGAAAGAGATGATGCGCGTAAATCCAATGTTGAGATCATCAAGGACGGCAACAAGCGTTTAGCGGAAGAGAATTACAATGCTTACAATGATGAGATGGAAAAGTATGTGAGCAATCAGGCTACCATCGATACAGAGGTGAATAAAACGAATGAGATCAATGAAAAAGCTGATGAAGCTCTAGATAGAAAGATTGCTTATGTTGAAGGTGTTGATAAGAAAGCACGCATAGATTATGAGGCCGATAGTCGTTCCGATGAAGAGGAGAGATTGAGCTCACAAAGGGGGATCGAAACAATGTACGCGATCAACGAAACAACGACAGCGGAGGAAGTTGAGAAACATGAGGAGAGTACAACAAGATTGAATGACCTTACGCGTACACTTGATGCTGAGAAAGATGCGCAGGCAAAAGGAGAAAAAGAGAAGCTTTACAATAATGCAGGAGCCTTGTCTGGTATAGATAATATGCCTAAGCCGAAAGAGAAAGTAGCGAACGAATTGGGTCAGGAATATCCTGAAGGGGTTTCACAAGAGTCATTTACTCAAAAGGATCAGAACGGTCTAATGACTGCGATAATTACACGTAGGATCGTTGTTATAAATGGACATGCTGACGTTTATGTGAGAACACAAACATTACATAGTATTACCTACACCAAGAATGGAAATCCTACATTGGAGCATGTTTGGAACAAAGAAACTCAAGGCCCTAATCTGGAGCGTCATTATTAGTATGCTGGCCTCTTGTGGAGAGGTTAGCACGGAGCAGAAATCAGCGATAGAACTTTATGGTAATGCGCAAGGTACTACCTATTCAATTATCGTTTGTGATGAGATCACCGTTACAAAAGATCAGATCGATTCGGTTTTAAATCAATTTGACAATGTACTTTCTACATACGTGGACAACAGTATTATTTCGAGGATTAACAATACGGATGATAGTATCACAATAATTGATTCAACAGGTTGGTTTGAGCGCTGTTATAATTTGTCGCAAGAGGTATTTCAAAAAAGCAAAGGCTCCTTCGATCCGTCTATAATGCCGCTGGTCGATGCATGGGGTTTTTATCGTAAAGAATCAGTTTTTCCTTCTGAAAGAGAGTGTGATTCATTGTGCGCTCTTGTTTCATTTCAAAATGGAAAACTTCACACCTTTGAAGTAGAAGGTTCTGAGCTCACTCTGAGAAAACTGAATAAGAATTTCAGATTGGATTTTAATGCAGTTGCTCAGGGTTTGGCAGTGGATGTTCTTGCCGATTTTCTAAAACAAAAAGGAGCTAAAAACTTTTATATCGAGCTGGGAGGTGAAATTGTGGTTGCGGGTAAGAATAGAGAAGGAGATGACTGGCGTATAGGTATCGACTCACCGGAACAATCTGATTCGGTAAGAATTATCGATAAGATCATGAATGTTTCCAATAAGGGAATTGCAACCAGTGGGAATTATAGAAAATTCTATTTGAAGGATGGTGTAAAGTACGCACATACGATCGACCCGATAAAAGGAACGCCGGTTCAGCACACGTTACTGAGTGCAACTGTAGTCAGCGAAAATGCAGGTTTGTCGGATGCATGGGCAACAGCTTTTATGGTTCTTGGAAAAGATGAGGCAGTCAGGTTATTGCATGACGGACTTGATAAAGAATTAGATGTCTACTTTATTTACGATGATGGTAATGGGAATTATGCCCATTGGATGAGTAAAGGGTTTGAGGCATATCTGGCGAACTGATTTCACCAATTCATTGTGCGTAACTAATACCAAAACCTGTATTAGGTTTTGTTCTGACGATTAGTTTCGTTATCGTGGAGAAAAGTGTAAAACGATGGGTTTTGTTACTGAACATCGCGTTAATAATTATAGCGTGTTTAGAGGCATCTTATTATTTCCGCGCTGAAGATCAAGGCACGCTCATATTTGTCCCTCTAAAAGTTAATTTGTTGCTCCTGGGATATATTGTCCTTCAGTTTCTTAAAAGAATAATTTTTAAGTATCGAAATTGGTGGGATTGGATCTATTTTATTGGAATGATCGGTTTGATCCTTCCGGTCTTTTTTGGTGAACATATAACGTACACCTTTCTTTTTGTCTTAACGGGTGCGGGAGTAGTACTGCTCATCCTACCTCCATTGTTGGATAGTTTTAAATTACTGTGGTATGAAAGGTAAAATACATTTTATCGCTATAGGTGGAAGCGCGATGCATAATTTGGCCATTGCGTTAAATCGTAATGGATATAAAGTAACCGGTTCCGATGACGAGATCTTTGAACCATCTCGATCTAGATTGGAAAGAGAAGGAATTTTACCGGTAGAAATAGGTTGGTACCCGGAAAAGATAACGGAAGATCTTGAGGCTGTTATTTTAGGAATGCATGCGCGTGCAGACAATCCTGAGTTAGCAAAGGCGAAGCAATTGGGTATCAGAATTTTTTCTTATCCCGAATATCTTTACGAACAATCCAAAAATAAACAACGGGTTGTCATTGGTGGCTCACATGGAAAAACGACTATTACTTCAATGCTGCTGCATGGGATGAAGGAGTTGAATGTTGAGGTAGATTATATGGTAGGAGCTCAGCTGGACGGTTATGACTGTATGGTTCAGATCACTGATTCAGCACCTTTTATGATTCTGGAGGGTGACGAATATTTAAGTTCTCCAATAGACCGAAGACCTAAATTTCACTTGTACAAACCAAATATTGCATTGATCAGTGGCATTGCCTGGGATCATATTAATGTATTCCCCACATTCGAAAACTATGTTGAACAATTTAGGGTCTTTGCAGATTTGATAGAGGATTCGGGGTCTTTGATCTACAATGAGGAAGATCCAAACGTGAAAGAGATCGGAGAGCATTTGAAGTCCACTGTGCAGGGAATTCCATACGGAATACTGGACTATTCAATAACTGATAATGGAACTGTGATTCATTACGATGGTACAGATTTTCCTTTAAAGATCTTTGGCGGACATAATTTGCAAAATCTAATGGGTGCCATGTATGTGGCCAGTAAAATGGGAGTTGAACCAAAGATATTCCTTGAAGCAATGAAGAATTTTACCGGGGCCGGTAAGCGTTTACAGAGTGTTTTGCAGTCAGATGAGCTTCTTGTATACAAGGATTTTGCGCATTCACCATCAAAGCTGAAAGCTACTACGAAGGCAGTCAAAGAGCAATATGCAAATAAACGACTTATCGCATGTATGGAGTTGCATACATTCTCTTCTCTTCAAAAGGATTTTCTACCTCAATATTCAGGGGCTATGGATACCGCTGATATGGCAATGGT
>SBGS01000114.1 GCA_006226555.1 Bacteroidota bacterium | reverse complement strand
AAACTTATAAGTTTTTTTTAAGTGGAATTCATAGATAGTCCTGAACTTTTCCCTTTCACTAACCTGATCCTTATTCAGCATCTTCTCCTGTGAACGGAGTATTTCCTCCAGATCACGTCTCATGAATACCATTTTATAGGATTTCGAAGTATCCACATGAATTGGAAGGGGTGTAACGATCTTAACGACTTTTCCCGGAGCATCATTCAGGAATGAATTGTCTCTCACTATTCCCTTCACTGCCTCCAATTCATAATAACCTTGTGGGTTACTGATGTCACTTTCACGAATACCATCATGTAAAATCGGGAATCCTGCTTTCTCCAGAATTTGCATCATTAGAGATGTACCCGATCTAGGCAGACCTGTTACAACAATAATATCTTCCATAAATTGATTTTGAACAAAGTTAGTGTTCTAGATAGAATTCAAAATGATCTTATTTCGCTTGATCTCGATCATCCCTTTTAATTCCATTTGTTTCAACAAGCGTGAGATCACAACACGAGAAGAATGCAGATCATCCGCGATCTGCTGATGCGTATGATGAATCTCAAGAGAACCCAAAAGCTTGGCTTGATCCTTCAGATATTTATCCAGGCGCTCATCCAAACGCATAAATGCAATCGCATCAATTGTTTCGATCAACTCGATCATCCTATTGTGGTAGCTTTCGAGAATGTATTGTCGCCAGGAATGGTATTCATTCATCCATTGCTCCATATACTGGATTGGGATCATTAACAATGTGGTATCATCAAGAGTCGTAGCCTTGATCTCACTTCTACTCTGTCTTACACAGCACTGAAGTGTCATGGCACAGGTATCTCCCGATTCTATATAATAAAGCAACAATTCTTCACCGTCCTTATTCTCTCGGGAAACTTTAATCGAACCATCCAGAACAAACGGAATAAATTGAATATCCTCTCCCGGGTCCATAATAATGGAATCCGGTTGGAGATGCTTTATTCTTCCAACATTTAATATTTCCTCAAGTAATTTTTGATCAAACAGAAATCCTATCCGCTCCTTTACCAGTTCCTTGTGTGCTACAGTTTCGATCATATTTGTAAAAGAAGTTAGCCCAAATTATTTTCGACAGAGCATAAAGATAAGGGGTTAATCCTAAAGAAACCGAAATGATTATAAAAATTTGCACCCAAGTCTCCAATGGTGGAAGGAAAAGATTCATACTCACCCATAATGTAACAAAGACTGCTACCCCCAGAGCATAGGAAACGTACATAGCACCATAAAAGAATCCAGGCTCACGAGAATACTTCAAACCACAGACATTGCAGTTCTCATGTACCTCCCCTGCTTGTCGCAGATTATAAGGATGAGAAAGAAAAAACTCTCCTTCATGACATCTGGGACACTTCATCTTAAATATACTGTACAGTCTAGTTCCTTTACCTATCATTTCACACAAGTTTGGCACGAAGTTAAATGGTCTTTTCCTAAGATTCTGTAACTCCTGTAACAGAACAAAGTTCGGGGTTTCAGACTCAAAAAAGCTGACAAATATCAGTTTTTGAAACGCTATTGGTCATTTTAATCAAAGGTGAAACGGGCGTACTTTGCTGAAAACTGGACAATTATGAAAGATACCCTCGTAAATACAGAAGAATTACTGAAAGAATTCGAAGAAAAAATAGAAAACGAGATCAAAATAGAACCTCGTGACTGGATGCCAGAGGAATATCGACAACACTTGATCCGTCAAATTTCACAACACGCCCACTCTGAAGTAATTGGAATGCAACCGGAAGGAAATTGGATTTCCCGAGCACCATCTTTAAGAGCAAGAAAAATATTACTGGCTAAGATCCAGGACGAAGGAGGTCATGGTCTTTACCTATATAGTGCTGCTGAAACACTAGGAGTTAGTCGTGATCAATACATTCAGTGGTTACACGAAGGCAAAGCAAAATATGCCTCTGTATTTAATTACCCTGCTTTGTCATGGGCCGATATTGGTGCTATCGGTTGGTTAGTAGATGGCGCAGCCATTACGAACCAGGTTAGCTTGCAAAGAACTTCCTATGGTCCATATTCGAGAGCGATGGTTCGAATTTGTAAAGAAGAGTCTTTTCACCAACGTCAGGGTTACGAGATCATGTGGCGCATGATGGAAGGAACAAAAGATCAACAACGCATGGCACAAGATGCCATCAATCGTTGGTGGTGGCCGGCACTGATGATGTTTGGACCACACGACTCAGATTCGCCTCATACAAGCAATGCTATGAAATGGAAGATCAAACGTGAAACGAATGATCGTTTGAGAGAAAAATTCATTAATAAAACAGTCCCACAAGCAGAATTGATCGGTTTGAAGGTTCCGGATCCTTTCTTGAAACAGATTGGTGAGGAACAGTACGAGCATGGAGATATTGACTGGGATGAATTCTGGCAAGTCATCAAAGGAAATGGTCCATGTAATCAACAAAGATTGGAACATCACATTAAGGCACATAATGAAGGTGAATGGGTTAGAGAATGTGCCCTTGCATACCACAATAAATCGAACAAGTAATGAATAAAGTAACATTAAGAGAAGCGCTGATTGCAGAACAAGAGCAGGTGATCAATGAGTTGAATGAGAAGATCAACTATACTCATAGTATGGTAGATATCGATGAGTCAGATACTATTGATCCCGAGGACCGCTCTCATCAATACGAATCCGGAGAAATGGAACAATTGATCCGCACTCAGCTGCAGAAAGCTAAAATCGACCTAGAACACCTTCGTTCTATTGACTTCGATGCAAAATCGAAAGTGGAAGCCGGTGCATTCGTTCAAACCGAGAAATTCAATTTCGTTATCGGATTTCCTGTAGTGCCTTTTGATCTGGAAGGAATGCATATTGTTGGCGTTTCTGAGGCATCTCCAATCTTTCCTTTTATGAGCGGAAAAACAACCGGCGATTCATTTGAGTTCGGCGGTAAAACTTATACAATTAAAGCAATTTACTAACTAAAATATCGGTTATGACACAATTGGAAAATCAAGGACCTCTTTGGGAAGTCTTCATACAAACGAAAGCTGGACAACCATTCAAACATGCCGGAAGTGTTCATGCATACGACAAAGAAATGGCAGTTGAAAACGCCAGAGACGTTTATACACGAAGAGGTGAAGGAACAGCTTTGTGGGTTGTGCCTAGCTCGGAAATTGTAGCCGTTAGTGCTTCAGAATCCAGCTCTTTCTTTGAGCCGGCTGATGACAAAGTGTACAGACACCCGACTTTTTACACAATGCCGGAAGGCGTAAAGCAAATGTAAAATGGAAAACCGCGTTAAATATTATTTGGAACTGGCTGATAATGCCTGGATTCTAAGTCATCGATTGGCCGAGAATTCAAGCAATGGCCCCTTCCTGGAAGAAGATCTTGCCTGCACAAATGTTGCTCTGGACCTGATCGGAATGGCAGAGTCGATCTATAATGAGGCAGGAAAATTACTGAATGACGGAACATCTGGAGATGACCTGGCTTACAGAAGATCAGAGTGGGATTATTTGAATAATCTGTTAAGTGAACAACCAAATACAGATTTTGCTCATTTAATGGTACGTCAGTTCTTTCTTGACACATTCAACTACTATAATCTTACTGAGTTAACGAAATCAAAGGATGCTTTCTTGTCGGCAGTAGCTACAAAATCATTGAAGGAAGTGACTTATCATCTCCGTAGAAGTTCTGAATGGATGATACGATTTGGTAATGGAACCGAAGAATCAATGAAGCGTGCAACAAACGCGATCAATAATCTGTGGAGATACACGGAGGAATTGTTCACTCCGACTGAAGCTGACCTTAGCTTGCGTGAAGCGGGAATTAGTGCTGATCTAAACGTGATCAGAGAAGAATGGGAAAGCAAGGTAAGTGAAGTATTTTTTCTTGCAAACCTTAGAAAACCTGAAAACACATTCCAATTGTTTGGAGGAAAATCAGGTGAACACAGTGAACACATGGGGTATATCCTAACGGATATGCAGTACTTGACGAACAAGTACCCCGAAGCTCAGTGGTAAAACAATCAAATTACAAGCCTGCAAGATCAAGCAGACCCTTTTTGTCAAGGATCTCGATTTTGCGGGCATGTGTTTCTATCAGATTGTCATCTTTGAAATCTTTAAGAAGACGAATAAGTGTTTCAGTTGCTGTTCCTACAAAGTTCGCCATGTCTTCTCGGGTAAGATTGATCATCTCCCCTTCATAGATATCATCCAACATTGCTAGTGCAAAAGCAAGTCTCTCCCTAACAGACTTCTGAGCCATATTCGTTATGAAAGTAGCCCTATCCGCAAGCTCTTTACTTAACTCGCGCATAATACCATTGCGCAACACTTGGTTGGTATCAACCATATCTAAGAAATCTGTCTTGTTGATAAAACAGATATTGCATTCCTCCAAAGTTGTAGCAGCTACTTTGTATGCCTCCCCAGAGAACATAGCACGAAATCCTACGATCTCTCCTTGTTTTGCAATGTGAATGATCTGTTCTTTACCTTCTTCTCCACGGGTGAAGATCTTCACCTTTCCTTCGTTAATACAAAAGACTCCACGTGGCAGACTTCCCTCTATGAATAAAGGCTGGTTCTTCTTGTAATAATTGCATGTCTTGTGTTCATCCAGGTTCGATGTTTCTGCACCGCAAAAAGATCCAAATAAAGAATCTTTCTTCGCTCCGCAGGTTGCACAAGTGACATGCTTGTGCGATTTCTCAAGCATTAGTCGTCAGTTTCTATCAAAGATAAATAATGCTAAACCATATTCAAAGCTGATTTAAGTCATTTTTTTTGAAACAGGTAACCGGTAATCTTGTATCATCATCGAACAAGCCCCATGAGTAAAGAGATTCTCATAGAAAAATACAACGTACCTGGACCGCGATACACCTCTTATCCAACCGTTCCATTTTGGAAAAACAACAACCTTCATGAAAATGAATGGATAGAAACGATAAAGCATAACAGAAATCACTTTTCTGATAATGACGTGAGTATTTATATTCACCTTCCATTCTGTGAAAGTCTGTGTACTTTTTGCGGCTGTCATAAGCGAATTACGAAAAACCATTCAGTAGAGGAACCATATATCGACACGCTTCTCAAAGAATGGAAGCTGTACCTAGAAAGAGCGTTTGCTAACCATCCAAATATTAAGGAGCTTCATTTCGGAGGTGGAACGCCAACTTTCTTCCAACCAAACGAGCTCATTCGCTTGTTACGTGGTTTGTTCGATACAACCTCTGTTGATCCGGAGAAAACAGAGCTCAGCTTTGAAGCTCACCCGGGAAATACCAGTATGGACCACCTTGAAAAACTATATGCTTTTGGCTTCAGAAGATTAAGTCTAGGTATTCAGGATTACAATGCTGAAATTCAAAAGGCTATTCATAGAATACAAACATTTGAACAAGTTCAGGAGGTTCACGATACCGCACGTAAAATGGGGTACACATCGATTTCTCATGACCTTGTTTTTGGTCTTCCAAAACAAAAATTAGAACACATAAACCATACGATCGATCAAACGTTGCGCCTTATGCCCGATAGGATCTCTTTGTACAGTTATGCTCACGTTCCATGGATAAAGGGTGTTGGACAGCGAGGTTTCTCTGAGGAAGATCTTCCAAAGGATGCCGAAAAAAGAGAGTTGTATGAAGTCTCCAAAAGAAGGCTTGAGGAAGCAGGATACATTGAGATCGGTATGGATCATTTCGCTTTACCGCATGATCCGCTAGCAGTTGCACTTAAAAACAAGCA
>SBGS01000230.1 GCA_006226555.1 Bacteroidota bacterium | reverse complement strand
TTTCTTGCAAGAAACCGGAGGATAGAAAATGCTGGAAATCAGCGGGAGAGGAGAGCTCTCTATCTATCGATCTGCCTGATTTCAAAAAAGTTTGGTTAGGTCCGCATTTGAATTTTATAATTGTTCAGGATACTATATGTCGAGCCGTAATAAAAGGCGGGAAAAACCTCTTGAATTTTGTGAGCTTTGAGATGGTAGATGGTGAAATGCGCATTGCTAACAATAATAAATGTTCTTTTCTCAGAAGTTATAAAAAGGAGCTTACCGTTGAGCTGCATATACGAGAGATGGAACACCTGCAGTTCGAAGGAACTAAACCTTTAACATGTAAAAATAAGATCGTTCAGGATTACATGTCTATTGTTATTCGGGATGGAGCGGGAAAGGTCAATATTGATATCGATTGTATCAACTTAAACTTTCTCATAACGCACGGATGGGGGAATTTTGATCTAAAAGGAAATTTAAGTTACTTGAAGCTGGAAAGTTTCGGGAGTGGATTTGGATCGACCTATGATCTGAATATTACAGACTCAGTACATGTTGTTTCAAGCAGCAGTAATGATCTGAAGGTTAATGCTGAAGGCGTGATCTTGAGGGCTCAAACGAAGAGTATTGGAGATATTTATTACCGTGGCCAACCATCATTACTTGAATTCAATCGGTACGGTGATGGAGAGCTAATTAATGATAATTGATTAATTTTGTAGAAATTATTCTCATGGCTGTTGTACTAATGTCTATTGGATTACTGGGATTGGGATTCGCAGGGATAGCGATCAAGATCTGGGCGAAAAAGGATGGTAAATTCGCAGGAACCTGCGCAAGTCAGAATCCACTTCTAAATGAAGAAGGAGCTGCATGTAGCCTTTGCGGTGCTCGCCCTGAAGAGCAGTGTAAGAGTGAAGAATCAGCTGCCTGATCAAATATTTCTTTTCAACTGCATCAGGATCTTGAATGCCTGATCTATATCGTTTGAATTTACGATCGCTGTAAACTCATTTGCAGTAGAAACTACCTGTTCAATGTTTATGCCTTCCCAGGCAAGGTGTTTCATGATATAATAATAAACACCGTATGTTTCAGTATTTGTTTCCGGCAGTTTAACAGTTATTGAAGAAAGATCTTTGTTGTGCGCTTTTAAGCGCTCTTTTGAAAATGCATTGCGAAGTACATCTGCATATTTTGCATTCAGAATGTATGTGGTTTCTGTAATACCACGACTTAAAGTAAAGAATGCATCTGTGTCATCACCTATTTTTTGAATAAGACCATACTGAGCCTCGCGCAGCGAGTCAGAGTTCTCATAAGTGAAATCAGCTAGATCCGAGCGTACAAGAAAGTCTCCAATTCCTCCGATCACATTATTGATCTTAATGTCAAGCCTGTGATAAACGCCGGGAGTCATGCGCTTAATTGCCATAACAATAGCACCTTCTTTGACTTCTTTACCAACTACTTTCTCTACTTCCGGACGAATTTTTCGGGCAAGAGCCGAAATGTTGATCAGGTTTTCAGTCATCGCTTCCCGTAAGAATGGGCTGCGGTTAATAATCTCTTCAGTGATCTTGCTAATTGTACTCATAACAGTGCCTTAAATGCAATTATAAGTAAAAATAATTACACTTTGTTAATAAAATCACGTTTAAGTTCTTATCGGTGAGTTTAATTTCTCATTGACCAACTTTAAAGCGAGTGTGAGTTGTTCAGAGCGGGTCAATTGTGAGTTGTCGATAACAATGGCATCTTCAGCTTGTCTGAGTGGGCTTTCGGCTCTAGTAGAATCGATGTAATCACGCTGTGTCAAGTTGTCTTTCACTTCATCTGCCGTACTGTCAATCCCTTTCGATTGCAATTCAAGCAATCTGCGGTGAACCCTGATTTCTATGGATGCCGTGATGAACAGTTTAAGTTCTGCATTTGGAAAGACTACAGTTCCGATATCTCTGCCATCCATTACAATTCCTCCGTTCTTACCCATTTCTCTCTGTTGCGAAACGAGAAACTCTCTCACTTCTTTTATCGCAGCAACCGGAGAAACGAAGTCTGAAACGGGTTTTTTCCTGATCTCCAGCTCAACATCTTCATTGTTCAGGAATAGGTGACGTTCATGATCAACTTTTCTAAATTCGAGCTGAATGTCATTTAACGCATTGATCAGTTTCTCTTTATCGAGATGAGTAGGAGACACGCTCTCGGTTCTGATGGCATAAAGAGTTACTCCTCTATACATGGCGCCGGAATCAATAAAGGTATAATCAAGCTCACGTGCAAGCTCCTTAGCTAAGGTGCTTTTACCACAGGCAGAGTAGCCGTCTATTGCGATCGTGATCTTTTTATTTTCCATGCAGTACAAAGAAACAAAAAAGGGACACATTTCTGTGTCCCTTTTGTATAGATTTCTAACTTCTATTAGAAGTGGAAAGTCATTCTCAAAGAAGCTGCTGGTCCGAAAACAGAGTTCATTCCATCAGTATCCAAGCTAAATCCTGAAGACTTAGTTCCTTCTTCAACAACTGTACCTACGTTAGTACCATCTGTTCCTTCGTATGAAGTTGAGCTAGCTCCTGTAGAACCGAACATCAATCCCCATCCGAATTCACCACCGATAGCGATACGTGGCAATACGAAGTACTCAGCTCCGATGAATCCACGAAGACCCAATCCGAACATTGAACCACCTTTCGCTTCAGTAATACGTGAAGGAGTTCCGTAGTAAGGATCGTTTGCAAGGTTTGCACCGAAGTTTGCAGTAGTAGCACCAGTTGTAGTCATTGCGTTTCCGTAAGAGTATGTAGTCTTATCAGAACCCAACATAATTCCTAGTTCACCACCATAGAATCCTTGAAGACGTCCGAAACCTCTTCTCCACTCAAGACCTCCTGAAAGACCGATTCTTGTAGAACTCATTTTGTAAGAATCCTCTACCATTGAAGGAGTTGCAGGGTATACAGGTGCAGTTGTAACACCATCATCACCTACCATTGCACTTCCGCTAGAAGAAGACATACCGATACGAAGACCAGCACGGTAAGCCATGTCATCAGCAGCGAAGTACTTACCAACGATTCTTTGATCACCTACTAGGTAATTCCAAGTTGGAGAAACGTTAGCTCCGTTTCCACCGATCAAGTTACCTGCGTAGTTCAAGAATGGAGTAGCGTCGATACTGATCGCCCAATCACCTGAAGCTGGCAAGAAATCTTCTCCTTTTTTAGATGTAAGGTCCTGTGCAAAAGTTGCTGAAGCACCTAGTACAACCGCAACTGCTAAAATTGACTTTTTCATAAACATTTAAATTGTTTGGTTTTGCTCAAATGTACTGTTCTTTTTTAAAAAAGGTTACAAAAAACTATGAACAATATATAGTTTATAACCGGTCTAAATTTTACTTAATCGTTAAAGTCGGTGCTTTGAGGGGCTTATTTTCTCCATTCGCCGAGAGGCGTGGATAGGGTAAAAAGATGACCATACCCCGCTTTTGAGTAGATTACATAGCCATAATCAAGGCTGAATTTTCTGAAATAGAGTCCGATTCCGAAGGATAAACCGGCAGCACCGGGTCTACTTTCTAGCTGTAGCTCTTTTCTGCGTTGGAAATCAAAGGCTGTTCTTAAGTGAATATGCTTTCCAATAAGCAGTTCTGTTTGAACGGTAAAATGTCGTGCTAACTTTTCCAGAAACCCTGGTTGGTTGAGATTGGTTGTGTCACCGGTCAAAGGGTCTATTGTTGGTCCCGTGTTAGGATCTTTATATGTGAGGTCCCAACGATTGAGGTCATGCGCCAATAGTGAGAATCTAAATGGTGCATGCTCCAGTTTGTAGCTAAGTCCCAATTGAAGGTCGGCCGGCAGCGGAGCGCGACTTCCTTCTTTGTAATATCTGTCAAAAGCAATTCCAATGTTTTTGGCTTTCGCAGTTACCGTTAGATCTTCTTTTTCACTTGTGTAGGTTCCGGAGAGATCTGCGTAAGCCCCGAATGCATTGTAGGATTCAATCTGCGAATAGATCAAGTTAAAGCTTGATCCTACTGATATTCTGGGGTTCAGTTGTTTACTATATGCGGTACCGATGACCATTTCAAAGGGATTGAATTCTCCTTCAGCTGTGCCATTTATCGCTGTGCGTTTGAATTTACCATAGTTAACATACTTAATGTAGCTTCCGAACATGCCAACGTTTTTGATGTTGTATCCGTAGCTAACCATTCCGTAGTTAATTCCTCCGGCAAGAAGTGCCTGGTTGAAGCCAATCGTTTTGGCCATATTATCATTCAACAAGGAAGGAGTTAATACTCCTAAATTAATGTCGGCATCTTTGACTGTTATGAAATCACCCCCTAATGCAGCAGTTCGCGCATTGTAATCCAAGTTCAAAAACGGAAAGTAATTTTCGCCTCCTGTCTGGCTGAAACCAATGATTGGTGAGCTGAATAGAAAAAATACCAGAAGTAGTCTCATGGCATCTAAACGGTGTAATAATGTGTTTAGTGTATTCATGCTCTCATTTTCATTTCGATTACTTCAAGATCGCTGATCTGGTCTCCCTTAATTTGAAATCGCAATGCTGTACGAACTTGATGAAATCCTTTAATTCCATAAGCCCCAGGGTTCATCCAAAGCATATCGTAGTGAGGGTCTTTTCGCACAAGTAAAATGTGTGAATGGCCACAAATAAAAAGTTTTGGTTTGTGTTCTTCGATCAGTTCGTGGGCTCGTTTCACATATTTACCGGGTTTTCCGGCAATGTGGATCATAAGAACGTCTACTTGTTCACAGGTAAATGACAGGTATTCGGCTGTTTCTCTTCGAACTGAGCCGTCATCTATATTACCGTATACAATTCGAGTGGGTTTAAAAGCACTTAGCTTATCTACCACCTCCAAGGAACCTATGTCACCCGCATGCCAGATCTCGTCAACATCCTTGAAGTGATGATAAATGCGTTCATCAAGAAAACCATGTGTATCTGAAAGTAATCCTATTTTCACTTTTTCCCTTGTTGAAAACGATCAGCCAGTAAAGATACACCAATAATCAGGGTAAAGGCATACAGAACATCTTCAAAAGGAATGGTGAAAATCCTTCCCGGAACTTTTTCCAATTCACTATACCAAACGACAGGCTCATCCGAAAATGATCCGGTTAGTGCTCCATTCATGATCAAGAAAGGGATCAGACTTAAAAGAAATGATAACCCCAGCGGCTTTTTAATATCTGATCGTGTCCATATGAACAATGTAAGTATGCTTGCAGGAACAACAGTTGCTGTGTACCATCCTTCGGGTCTTGTGAATATTAGAACAGTCGCATAGATGAGCACTGTGAGCTGAACGATTCGATTGATCAGTTGGTGATTAAGACCATTCATGTAGTATTTTACACATGCATATATGAAGTAACACGAGAAGGGGACAATGATAAAGAATAACAACTCTTCCAATGGTAAATGTCCTGCATAGATCCCGATTAGGTGATCTGGATTGAATCCCCAGTATCCATTTTTAGTAAAGAGCTCGTCGTGAATAAGGAAAGGTACGGCTATGATCAATGCTGCGAGGAAAACAGCTTTCCATTGCTTGTAATACGAAACGCGTTTATCGAAGCTCAAAAGAAGAGGTCCTCCTAGAGCGATCAGGTCCAGTATCAAATAGTAATTTGTCACTGTTTGAAATATTTGAAAGGAACGTAAAGCATTCCAAAACATTCACCGTTTTCCTTGTGAATGTTCTTGTGGTGGATCTTATGCGCTTTTCTGATCGCTTTAAAGTACTTGTTTTGGGTCTTGTCAAACCACTTGAATCTCCTGTGTATCAATACGTCATGAACAAGGAAGTAAACTAATCCGTAAAGTGCAATTCCAAA
>SBGS01000200.1 GCA_006226555.1 Bacteroidota bacterium | reverse complement strand
TGTTGACTAAAATTCATTTTTTCTTATGTTGACGCAAATGTATAATGAAATATTCAAATCTCCCAAATATTTTTTCTCAGCTGTTTATACGGCCATAGGTACCTCCATGAGGAGAACTCTGCTCTTCTCAATTGCTTTCATATTAAAAGAAGTTACATCCCACATCCCAAATCCGTCTCGCTTCGATAGCTCCTGCCCCTCAACCTTTATGCTTCCTTCAAGAACAAATAGATAAACTCCATTACCAGGTTTATTTAGGGTATATGTAGTTTCCTTTTCCTGATCAAAATTACCGAGAGAGAACCAGGCATCCTGATGGATCCAAACTCCTTGATCGTCTTTATTAGGTGAGAGTATCTGATAGAACTCATTGTTTTTTTCAACCTCTCTTATCGAGATTTGGTCATATCTCGGAGTTACATCTTTCTTATTCGGGAACACCCATATTTGAAGGAACTTTACTTCCTGGTCCTTATTGCGATTGAACTCTGAATGATAAACTCCTGTACCGGCACTCATCACCTGGACATCACCTTTTCGAATAACAGCCACATTTCCCATGCTGTCTTTGTGTTCGAGATCTCCGTCAAGAGGAATGGAAATGATCTCCATGTTGTCGTGTGGGTGTTTTGCAAACCCCATTCCTGGAGCAACAATATCATCATTTAACACGCGCAACACACCGAAGTGCATACGTTCAGGATTATAGTAATTAGCAAAACTGAAGGTGTGTCGGCTTTTTAACCAACCATGATTTGCGTTTCCTCTTGTATCGGATTTGTGCAAGACTGTATTCATTGTTTTTATTTCATTATTGGGTAAATGATTGAAGCCGAGTGCTTCTAATCGCTCTAGCTCATCTATCTTGTTCTCAAAAAGTTGAGCCATGGCTGCAGAGCTAACCAGTATGCCAGTTCCCAGCAACCCCTTCTTTAAAAATTCCTTTCTATCCATAAGCAAACACTTATTTCAAGACGAAGTTAAGGAAGTTCAATGCTATCTTTCTTGATGTAGGTTAAGACTTCAGGTCTTTTCTTCGAAGCTTGTATTTTCTGTAGAATGATCTACTCTTCCCTGGGAAAATTCCCAGAATTCTCTGATTATCACGATTATCAGTCTTACACTTGGAAAATACAATGCGATGTCGGATCTGACTTAGTGGACGAATTTCCATTCGTATGGTATCTCCTTTTGGATCTAAAGCCAAAGCCTGAATTCTATGCTCACCGGCATAACACATCGTACGGGATTTACCCATATTCCTTCGAACGATCTTTTTGGTTAGATCCGGTTCGAAGTGAATGATGGTAGGAGGACAGTCAACAAAGATCTGCGCATGGATTAGCTCGTATCTCACAGGTAGTTTCAACTTTACTTTTGGACACGAAATTTTACGTTGACGCTTATCCATGGTATCACATCGCGGACAGTCACAATTTTTTAACCCACCACAATTCGGGCATTTTATTTCAAGCTGATAATATTTGATTCCATTTACTTCAACGATCTCTATTTTCTCATCTGTTCTCGGCTCCCACGTTCCCGATTGAGTCATATTAAAAAGTCCAACTCTGCCTTGCAAACAGCTGCTGCACTCACCATTGGCTTCATTCGGGTAGGGAAATCGAACTTTGACAGCCTGATCAAAGCATTTTTTGCCCGGATCGCACTTATCACTGAGACAGATACTGATCATCCCACAAGTCACGAGAGGAACGTCATCTACTGTGTTCAGGCCCACACCACTTTCGATCAACTCATCGCTGTTGCGGATTGACTTGAATTCCAGACAATCCTGCAATTCCAGGAATTCACATTTGTTGAAGACGAGTTCCGTCCCATTTTTTAATATAATAATAGTGTCAACCCCAATACAATTATCGATCGGACTTTTTGTACCACATGGTACCTCTGAGACATTGGGTCTAAACAATTGTATTATGATATCAACTCGACGGTTTTGCCGTTTTCCTTCTTCATTGTCATTTTGAGCAATAGGCTTATCCTCTCCAAAGTAGTCTATTCTGATAAGATCTTTTGAAACACCTTTATCGAGCAGGAATTGTTGCACGGATAAGCAGCGATTTTTAGAAAGAACAAGATTATAAGATTGGCCGGCATCAGAATCGGTGTTACCCGACAAAGTGATCGCAATGAGCGAATCGTTTTTGACTTTATTCCAAAGCGCTTCTAATTTTTCTTTTTCGAGAGATCGAATATCGAATTTATCAGTATCGAAATAAATATTTTCGGTGATCTCTGTCTTTTGGGCAGAGCTCCATGATGCAAAGCAAAAAACAAAAGCCAGTAAGGTAAATCGTGATGCGTTCATAGTTAAGTAGTAGTGTTGTTTGTTATAACGCAATTATATGAACTGAATTGCTTTCATCCCGGAACTTAAGCTCCGGCGACTACTAATTATCTATTGAACGTTCAGCTTCTGCAATATTGTGGATACCGTTGATCAGTGCATCCGGATTGAACGAGATAGAGTCTATTCCATTTTTCACCAGGAATTTCGCGTATTCCGGATAGTCGCTTGGGGCCTGGCCACAAAGGCCGGTATGCGTATGGGTTTTCTTTGCTTTCGTAAGTGTCATTTCGATCAGTTTCATCACTGCCGGGTCAAAGGGATTAAAAATTTCGCTCAGCAATTCCGAATCGCGATCTGCACCAAGTGTCAGCTGCGTCAGGTCATTCGATCCGATGGAAAATCCATCAACGTACTTGGCAAATTCTTCAGCCAGGATGGCATTGCTTGGGATCTCAACCATAACATAGAGCTCTAGACCGTTGACACCTCTTTCCAAACCACACTCATTCATTACTGCAATTACTTTTTCTGCTTCGTTGGTAGTTCTACAGAATGGGATCATCAATTTGACATTCGTGAATCCCATTTCATCGCGAACTTTTTTCATGGCTTTACACTCCATTTCAAAGGCATCTCTGTATAATGGGTGATAGTATCGCGATGCGCCACGAAAGCCGATCATTGGATTTTCTTCATCAGGCTCAAATTGATGACCGCCAATGAGATTTGCATACTCATTGGATTTAAAGTCACTCATGCGAACGATAACTGGTTTAGGGTAAAAGGATGCCGCCATTTTTGCCGTTGCTTCAGCAAGTTTTTCAATAAAAAAAGCTTCTTTGTCATCAAAGGTCGGAGTGCCTTTTAGTATAGCTGATCGCACAGTATTGTCCTTGATCTCATTAAAGTGTTTCAATGCCATGGGGTGTATGCCTATGGCATTGCTGATAATAAATTCCATACGCATAAGACCCACGCCATCATTAGGGAGTAATGAATAACGATAAGCTTCATCCGGGTGAGCAAGGATCAACATTGCTTTTGTTCTTGTTTTCGGAACAGAAGTGATGTCTATTACTTTTTCTTCCCATTTCAACTTGCCATCATAAACAATCCCTGTGGTTCCTACTGCAGTCGAGACAGTTATCATTTGGCCATCTTTGATTTTCTCTGTACCGTCAATGGTGCCAACGACGGCTGTTGAACCTACTTCACGTGCAACGATAGCAGCATGCGAAGTTCGACCGCCTTGATTCGTGATGATAGCGGCGGCTTTCTTTAGTAAAGGATCCCAATCAGGATCAGTGCGTTCCGTAACGAGTATTTCTCCTTCCTGCAATTTGGAACTGTCAGAAGGTGAATGTAGAATACGGGCTTTACCGTAAACAATTTTATTTCCCAATCCTGCACCGGAACAAATTTCTTGACCTTTTTCAAGCAATTTGTATTGTTTAAAGTCAACACTTACTTTGCCACTATGAACCGTCTCCGGGCGAGCTTGAACAATGTATAATTTTCCGTCTGCACCATCTTTTGCCCACTCGATATCCATGTGACAGTTGTAGTGTTCTCGGATCAACTCAGCCCATTTGGCAAGCTGAACGACTTCACTGTCATCTAAGATAAAAGTGTTGCTTTTTTCTTCTGTTGTATCTGTATTAATGACGGCGTCTTCCGGTTTTACTACGTCATTGTCATTAAGTACTGAAAATACCATGGTCTTATTTTTACTGCCTAACTTGTGAGAAATGATGGGTTGAGACACCTTATCAATGAATGGCTTATATACGAGAAATTCATCTGTATTTACAGAACCTTGAACAACATTTTCTCCAAGTCCCCAAGCACCGGAAACCAGAACTACTTTTTCCCATCCTGAATCTGGATCCATAGTAAACATAACTCCCGAGCAAGCCAGATCTGAGCGGACCATGAATTGTACACCGATCGAAAGTGAAACCTTCATGTGTTCAAACCCATTATCGTAACGATACTTAATTGCTCGATCCGTGAAAAGTGAAGCGTAACATCTGTGACAAGCTTTGATCAGATTAACTTCTCCGTTTACATTGAGGTAACTTTCTTGCTGTCCGGCAAAACTAGCGTTTGGAAGGTCTTCCGCGGTTGCACTACTTCGAACTGCAAGGGATCTTACCGCCTCACTGTTTTTATTCAAGTCCCTATACGCTGAAAGAATTTCTTCTTCGAGTTCTTTAGGAAATGTAGCATTCATGATGATACTGCGGATTTCCGCACCAATTTCTGACAGGTTCGTAAATGAGCTGGTATCAAGCTTATCCAGTAAACCACTTATTTTCTCTTTCAGGTTATTATTCTTTAAAAAGAACTGGTAACCTTCGGAAGTAACGGCGAATCCATCGGGCACAGCTATTCCTTTCGAAGAAAGCGCACTGTACATTTCTCCCAGAGAGGCATTTTTACCTCCAACAGAGGCAATGTCTGAAATTTTAATTTCGGAAAATCGTCTGATAGCAGTCATAGATGGTTGTTATTGATGAATGCGCCATCAGAAATAAAACAAACTTAAACCTGATGATCGCGGCTTCTTACCAAGTTAAATATTTTTATATCAATTCCACCTACCCAAATTAGAAATGTAGCGAAGGTAATTTTTTGCACCATTGGAAGGTAAACGATGAGCTGTTCGTTATTATACAAGAGGTAGTTGAGTATGATCAACAAAGTATTTAACAGACCAAAATAGAACAGGAGTTTCCAGCCATTTTTATAAAGACCAACACTTGTTCCGATCATGGCTACCAGACCAGCAACAGAAGCGAGGTAAGCCGTAATGTCATGGTCGAAAGATGTAAAGAGAAAGAATCCTATTGCGATCGCCATAATACCTGATACCTGAATGGTGTATTTATAGGTCTTTTCTAAATTGGTATACTTTGGAAATTGGATCCAGAAATAACTTAGCGTAAATCCAAGAACCATCATGGCCATTAATGCGATTGGCTTTGCACTATTTTTCTCTCCATTGATGGCGTTATCATAAAGTAGGTTACACCAGTAATTCTCAGACCAGTTGAACCCGTCAGCATATTTATGAAATTGTGAACCCCCCGGGTAATTTAATGTCGCAACAAAGTAAAGGGCGGCAAAGGATAGAATACCGAATGTGGGTGTCAGTAAACCAAGATGACGTATAGATTTTCCGTTACTCAAAATATTCCTGGTGTGCGATCATTACAATCGGATGATTTCTTGTTGCACAACCCTTAAAGTAGTGAAATATAAATAGATGAGGTCATTTGTTATTCAGAGTTGCCCACTCTGTCCATGAACCATCGTATAGAGAGGTAGGATTTTTCAGCACCATTTCAGCTGCCAATAAAACAATACAGGCGGTTATTCCTGAGCCGCAACTAAACGCAATTGGTCTGTCATCGTTGTCAATCACCTTAAAGATCTCCCTCAGCTCTTTAATGGATTTGAACTTTCCATTATCGAGAACACTTGTGTAAGGAATATTGATGGAATTCGGAATATTTCCTGATCGTAATCCTTTCCTGGGTTCTTTTTCTGTGCCGTAAAATCTACCTGATGATCTGGCGTCTATCA
>SBGS01000274.1 GCA_006226555.1 Bacteroidota bacterium | reverse complement strand
AAAAATTATTGTAATATTGATTTTATAAAGTAAAAAGCACTGCTAATGGACGCGATAGACAAGAAAATCCTTGAAATTCTCCAAACGGATGCCATGAAAACAGCCAAGGAAATGGCGGAAGAATTGGCTCTAACACCTACTCCGATATATGAACGGATTCGTAAACTTGAAAATTCCGGATATATCAGACAGTATGTGGCTTTGCTCGATGCAGAAATGCTAGGTAAAAACATCGTAGTTTTTATGAATATTGCGATCAAAGAACATCAGGCCGAGAAGCGAAATGAATTTGTGAGACAGATGGAGGAATTAGATGCAGTTTCGGAGCTTTATCATACATCAGGGTCGTACGATTTTCTGGTTAAAGTTCGTTTTAACTCGATAAAGGACTACAAAGATTTTTTGGTCAATGAAGTCGCGGCGATCCCGAATATTGCAGATATAGACAGTCAGATCGTCTTGGAGGAGATAAAATATTCAACGAAGCTCAATTTGAATTAGAGATTCAGTGATCATTAAAAGTGTGAGCACAAAAAAGGCTTCCTGTAGAGGAAGCCTTTTTTAATATGATAGAACTGAAATTAAGCTGTTACACCCAATACTTCAGCCATTTTTTGACCGATATGAGCAGGTGAATCTACTACGTGAATACCACACTCTCTCATGATTCTTTTCTTTGCTTCAGCAGTATCATCATGTCCGCCAACAATTGCTCCGGCATGCCCCATAGTTCTTCCTTTAGGCGCTGTCTCTCCGGCGATGAATCCAACAACCGGCTTGGTTCCGTTCTCTTTGATCCATCTTGCAGCGATTGCTTCTAGGTTTCCTCCGATCTCACCGATCATTACGATACCTTCTGTTTCAGGGTCTTTCATCAGTAGCTCAACTGCCTCTTTTGTAGTTGTACCAATGATTGGGTCTCCACCAATTCCAATGGCTGTAGTGATACCAAGACCTGCTTTCGCTACCTGATCTGCAGCTTCGTATGTTAAAGTACCTGATTTAGATACAATTCCGATCTTACCTTTTTTGAAAACGAATCCCGGCATAATACCCACCTTGGCTTCACCTGCGGTGATAACACCAGGGCAGTTTGGACCAATCAATGTGCAGTCATAACCAGAGATGTACTCTTTCGCTTTCACCATATCGTTTACTGGAATACCTTCCGTAATACAAACGATAACTTTGATTCCTGCGTTCGCAGCTTCCATGATAGCATCAGCAGCAAATGCCGGTGGAACGAAAATGATAGAAACGTTCGCTCCTGTTTTATCAACAGCCTCAGCTACAGTATTGAAAACCGGACGATCCAAATGGCTTTGTCCACCTTTTCCAGGAGTAACACCACCTACTACGTTTGTTCCATATTCAATCATCTGTCCTGCGTGAAACGTACCTTCACTTCCTGTGAATCCTTGTACAATAACCTTGGAATCTTTATTAACGAGTACACTCATAACTGTTGGTAATTTGATTTTGTCTTGTATTTGGTTCTCAAAAATAGGTTTTTGAATTCGTTTATCAATGACTTCTTTCGAATTTTAAATCACTTCAATGATCTCCAGCTCATAGATAAGAATCGAGTGCTTAGGAATCTTCTCTAGATCGTGATCTCCATATCCCAGTTGGGGAGGAGCAATCAGCTGAACCTTTGCACCTTTTCCTAACTCAAGCATTATTTCTTTCCATGCTGGAATAAGCTCACGAACTTTGAACTGTTGTCCGTCCTCGGTTTGATCATCGAAAACAGCTCCATCGATGAGGGTACCCTTGTATCTGAATTTTACTTCATCATCGTAGCGGATCTTTCGATCTTCACCTGGTTCAATGATCTTAAAATACAATCCGGATTCCGAGCGAACCATACCTTCGATGTGCTCCTGCTCAATGTATGCGTTGATCTTATCATCAAAAGATGCTTTGTCTTCTTCGTTATAAGTTTTGCAGCTGAAGAATAGAAGTGTTATTGGGAGAAAGAGGAAAAAAATGAGTTTGATCATAACGTTACAGGAGTGATGATATAACCTTGTTTTTCCAATAAACGAATCACACCGTTAGGACCGCCGAGATGTCCGGCGCCTACAGCGATAAATGTTCTTCCTTCTTTGATATAGGCTTCGATCTTTGGAACCCAGTCGAAATTTCTATTATCCAGAAATGCACTTTGTTCTTCAGAAAGAACTCCGCCTTCATCTTCGATCATCATGTATAGAGAATCAATTTCCTGATTTGAATATACCCTCATCATTTTTTCTGTTATCTCAATGCCTTCCTTTGGGTTTCGTACTTCGCTCATAACCATCTCAACCTGTTGCTCTGCTGTCAGATCATCGAAGATCTTCATTTGATCAGCGATCGTTTCCAAGCCTTTCAGTGGAATTCCGTTTTCTCTGGCCATTTTATCAATGGTCATTTCGTAGGATTCCGTTTTGCCTGCAAAATGGAGTTGAGTAGCTAATTGAACGATTGTAAAGGGTTTCATCTTTTCAAAGTTCTTCCTGAAAGCTTCTTCAGGTAAACCAAGTTCTACTTTGGCCCAATTCAGGATGCTATCAGTTTGCTCTGGGGTAAAAAAGTCGAATAATGTTCCTTCCTCGAGCTTAACATACTTTAATGCTTCCATCTGATTTGGCAATCCAGGTAGCTCCATAACTACCACATCCGATTTCAGAATGATCTTTTCCAATTTAGCCGGGAAATAGAAATAATTCTTTTGGATCAGATGCATCGTTCCAAACAGGTAGCTTCCTTTTTTGATCCCATTTCCTTCAATTTTCCAAAGAAGAGAGCTTTCTTCCATTGGGTAAGGTGTTGTTTGTGCAAAACTGAGTATTGCAATAACTACCGTTGAGAGAAAGAATAAAATATGTTTCATTTAGTTTATTGTTAATTCTGCCAAATACTGATCGTCGTTCTCAAAAAGAATCGTTGTTTTATAACCGTTTTCTTTGGCGATATTATTTAATGTATCCTGATCCAGATATAGCCAGTTAAACCAACCCGATTCCTGATCCTTGTATTTCATATTGAACTGGACTTCTCCATAATAGCTGCCATTAAGATCGATCCAGACACTGCCATCTTCGTCCTCGTAAATGTAATGAATATCGGTTGAATCTATTAGGATCTTGCCACCATCATTTAGGAGTGAACGACAATGTATCAGCATTTTCGAAAAGTTTTCAAGTTCCCCTGCAATTCCGGTGCCGTTCATAAGAAACAGTAGTGTATCGAACTTATCATCCTTCAATTCGAAGAAGTCTATTAATTGTGTATTGATCCCTTGTGATCTCATGGCAGCTACTGCACCAAAACTGGTATCGATCGCCATTACATCAAAACCTTTGGAGATAAGATGTTTGGTGTGTGCGCCACTGCCTGCGCCAACATCCAGAACACGTCCCTTGCACTCAGCTAATGCTAATTGCTCAAGAGCCGGCATGTTATCGTAATCACGAAAGAGATAGTCAGAGGGTAGTACGTCGTCATCGATCGTGTCTGATTCAACAATAATATTTCCAGGGATTCCGGTTTTCTGAAAATCTATGATTGCTTTGCCTAATGGGTCGTTTTTTACTGGATCATTAGAAGTCATAATCTCCATAATCTTCGTAACCTTCTTCAAAATCATCGAATCCAAATTCGTCCTCCTCGAATTCTTCGTCGCTGTCCGTTTCAAATCTCAGGTCATCCTCTTCTCCAGAGCGAGAGCTCTCTGAAGGTGCATTTCCTACGGATAAAACTACTTTCGGGTGGTCTAATTTGGTTTCTTCGATCCCTATCAATTCGATCAGGAAGATCCACATACGAATAAAATCATGTACAAGAATGATCTTCTGATCCGGTTCGTTCATGTAATCAGCTAAGATACATGTATTCATTACTCCAGGCATGATCTGGTCAGGATCTTCACCGAATGCCATATCAAAAAGACTGATCTCGTATCCGCGGTCCCAGTTTTCATTTGACATATAGAAGGATGCCATTTGATCGTCACTGAATTGATAAGCGTCTAAGATCGCCTTGTAAAAGGTCTCGAAGCTTGAGTTTTCATCAATTAAGATATCACGAAAGATCTCGTGGGTGGTAGAATCAAGAAGCACTCTAAATTTCAATGCTGACATAGGAGGAAATGTATGTTATGATCAAATACGTTCGTTATGATGGTTTTGTTTCAAGGCCAAGCTCTTTACCTATTTCGATCATCAGTGCATAGGCCTGATCAAAGTCGTTTTCGATATCACCTTCCAGTATAGCTTCCTTAATGCGCGTTTTGATCGTGCCGATCTCACCGCATGGTCCTATTCCGAAGGTTGACATAATAAGTTCACCGTTCACTGGAGGTTGAAAATTACGCACCCGGTCTTTCTCTTCCACGGAGATAAGCTTCTCTTTAACAATTCTGAAATTTTCACGGTAACGCTTGATCTTGTTCTCGTTTTTAGATGTGATATCCGCATTACACAGAGTCATAAGATCATCGATATCATCTCCAGCTTCGAATAACAATCGTCGTACCGCGCTATCAGTTACATGACCTTTAACCAAAGCAATTGGTCGTAAATGAAGTCTTACCAGCTTCTCTACATATTTCATCTTGGCATCCAGCGGTAGCTTGAATCGTTTAAACAATTTCGGAACCATTCGTGCTCCGATCTCCTCATGCCCATGGAATGTCCAGCCTGTTGATTCGTCAAATCTTTTTGTCGGTGGTTTGGCTATGTCATGCAAGATAGCAGCCCATCTCAACCAGAGATTATCTGTATGCTCGGATATATTGTCAAGAACTTCTAATGTGTGATAGAAATTGTCCTTGTGCGTTTTTCCGTTAATATTTTCGACTCCATGCAAAGCAACCATTTCAGGAAAAAATTCTTTCAACAGACCGGTTGAAAAGAGAAGTTTAAAACCGCGAGAAGGAGTAGGTGCAAGAATGATCTTATTCAGCTCATCCATGATACGTTCTTGAGAAATGATCTTCAGGCGATGCGAATTATCCGAAATAGCTTTGAGGCTTTTGGATTCTATTTTGAAATCGAGCTGCGTGGCAAAACGAATGGCTCTCATCATACGCAAAGGATCATCGCTGTATGTTTGATCCGGATCTAAGGGCGTTCTAAGAATACCTGCTTCTAGGTCGCTGACTCCATTGAATGGATCGATCAGTTCTCCGAATCCATCCTTGTGCAATTTTATAGCCAGCGCATTTATCGTAAAGTCACGACGATTTTGGTCATCATGTAACGTGCCGTCTTCTACAATTGGTTTTCGGGAATCTTCTCTGTATGATTCTTTGCGGGCTCCTACGAATTCAATATCGAGGTCCTTGTACATGAATTGAGCAGTGCCAAAATTCTTGAAGTAGTTTACTTTTTTTACACGAAGTATGGCTCCTGATTTTTGAGCCAGGTCCATTCCGTTGCCGATTACTACGATGTCAATATCCTTGGATGGTCTGTTCAACAAAAGGTCTCTGACATACCCGCCAATTACGTATGCTTCAAGTCCTTCTTCTGAGACAACTTGGGATACGACCTTGAAGACCGGGTGAGAAAGATGTTCCTTTAAATTCATTTCGGGTGCAAAGATAGGCAAACGATCAGTTTTGAATGATCTTTACTTCGCCATTCAATCCAATTTGGATGACTTGTTCACGAGATTTATCTGTCGATAATACGATTGTTTCCGTTTTACCGGTATCTGTGCATGAGACACAAAAAAGAGGATAGTGAATAGATCTTACCAGTCGTGTCAGCTTCTGATCCTCCAGCACTCTGATGGCAATTTTACCATCTGCTAACCCGCATGATATCGGTAATCCCTTGAATGAGGGATATATTATCGTTAACGGTTTGGTTGCGGTTTCGATGAGATCGTAACAAATCGGATTAAACTCCGGTACGT
>SBGS01000168.1 GCA_006226555.1 Bacteroidota bacterium | reverse complement strand
TGAGATTTGTAGTGCTAAATCCTTCTACAAGTGGGATAGCAACCACTTTTCCTCCGTATGCTTTTACTTCCTTGGAGCCTACGATGTAACGTTTATCCGTCTCATCCATACAAGATGGGTCATAATCTGCACCTTTCGCTAGAACATCCGGCTGCAAATATTTGATCAGATCCAATGGTGTATCACCATCGAAGAAGACAACAAGATCTACCACATGTAGTGAGGCTATAACGATCGCTCTGGAATCTTGTTTGTTGATCGGTCTCTCCTCTCCTTTTCCTTGTCGCTTAACCGATGCATCCGTATTGAGACCAAGTACCAGTCGATTTCCTTCATCTGCAGTTTTAGCCAGATAAGTTACATGACCAGTATGTAAGATATCGAAGCAACCGTTCGTAAATACTATTTTATCTCCCCTTAGTCTCCATCCATTGATAACGCGCAAAGCTTCTTCTTTGTCGCATATCTTTGATTGTATGACAGCAAGATGATCCATTACTTAGGTGTTTTTATACTTCGCTGAATTAAAAATAGGGAAATCAGTCCAAAAACAACCAACAAAGCAGTTTGAGCTACCCAGACAAAAATGCCGAATGCAGCGAAGTTAATGCCGTATAAGGCGAGTACCGCAGTTACCCACGCCGGGTACGCTCCCATCCCTCCAGGCAAAAGTGCGATCGCCGCAGCACCAACGACAAAAGCCCCAAACATACATCCGATCGGCATATCGCTCGTTTCTTCAAATATCTGGCCGGACACCCAGAACATACCAACATAGCAGATCCAAATGACAAGTGTATGAAAGACGAACCACCATTTCTTCTTCATCTTCCATATCGACTTTAATCCTTCCCAAAAGCCGAGTAATTTTTCCAGTACAAAAGCCTTGAATTTCGGGATCTTCAAAAATGCGATCAGCGCTGCTAATCCGATTACGCCACCTATTGACAGAACATATAAAAGGATTGAGCTACCACCTTCATTCTCCCTTGCTGTGATCGCTTTGAATTCTTCCGTGTCGGTCTGTAAATACCCTGATATCAATACGATCACTCCAAGCATTAGCACATCCACTACCCGTTCAGCTACTATCGTTCCGAATGATTTTTCAAACGGGATATTTTCCGCAGAGCTCATTAAACCTGCTCTGGCGATCTCTCCCGATCTTGGAACAGTGAAATTTATCACGTATCCCGACATTACAGCATGAAACGAGTGGGAAAGTTTAGTCTTATAACCGAGTGCTTCAAGTAGGAATCTCCATCTATAAGCGCGACTAAAGTGACTAAGCAAAGCAATAAGTAAGCTCATGATCACCCAGAAGTAATTCGCTTCGAAAAAGGCATCCTTTGTTTGCTGTAATTCTTCTTTGGATAATCCACTGATGAAATACCATGACAGATAAACACCAATTCCAATTGGAATAATGATCTTCAGTGCCTTAAAGAATTTTGCTTTCAATCTTAGTCGATTAGATTGGTCTCCTCATTAGGAAATACCAACGATGGTTTGAATGATTTAGCCTCTTCAAAATCCATAAATCCGTAACCGATGATAATGATCACATCACCAACTGCAACTCTTCTTGCAGCAGGACCATTCAAACAAATTGTTCCGGTTTGACGATCTCCTTTGATAACATACGTTTCGATACGCTCACCATTATTAATGTTCACGATCTGAACTCTTTCACCCTCCACAATATTTGCGGCATCCATGAGATCCTCATCGATGGTAACACTACCAATGTAATTCAGATCAGCTTGTGTAACCTTTACACGGTGAATCTTCGATTTTACAACCTGTATCAACATTTTCCAGTTCGATTTGGCGCGAAGTTACGATTATTTTTAGGAAACGGAGAGGCTATTTAACTGCAATATTGTCGATCAAACGAACACCTCCGATATAACATGCAATAAAGATACGTGCCCCATCTACCCATTCGTTGTGAAGCGTCTCCAATGTTAGCGGATGAGTAATGTCAATATACTCAAGATCAAACCCTTCTGAAGTAAATTCCGCACGCAATTCATCAGCCAACAATTTAGGAGAACGCTCATCGATTCGTTGAATGGCTTCATTTAACAAACGATAAATACCGCTAGCCTTAGTCTTATCCTCATAAGAAAGGAGCATGTTTCGACTACTCATTGCAAGACCGGATTCCTCTCTCAAAATAGGACATGGTACAACCTCTACTAATCTTTCCTGAACTTCTACCATGCGGTGAATGACCGCCAATTGCTGATAATCCTTTTCTCCAAAGTAAGCCATATCGGGGTTTACTATATCGAATAGACGAGAAACAACGGTTACTACTCCATCAAAATGTCCCGGACGGAACTTTCCCTCCATTACATCCGCTATATTACCTAGGTCGAGTTTTACTTCATAGGCCTTATCGGGATAAACATCCGAAAATTCAGGATGAAATACCACCACCTCGCGATCACCAAGCAGCTCAATGTCTTTTTCTATTGTCCTGGGATATTTTTCCAGATCCTGCGCATTGTTGAACTGCTTTGGATTTACGAAAATACTGATCACAACAGTATCACATTCTTCCAGTGCTCTGTCTACTAGTGAAAGGTGCCCATCATGCAATGCACCCATGGTGGGTACGAAACCGATCAATCCTTCATCCCTTCTTTCCAGTAGGTATTCCTGAAGGGGTGAAACATGCGTAAATCGACGTATTAAACTCATTTTTCGGCTTGGTACGAAGTGGCAAATCTATCCGTTTTTGTTGAAGTTCCGCTTTTTTTTCTATATTTTTGTATCGTTTAAATCAAACAACACTTCATGGAGAAAAAGAAAGTCCTATTCGTCTCACAAGAGATTGCACCATTCCTGCCGAAATCAGAAATTGCAACTTCGGTAAGAAATCTGGCTCAAGGGATACAGGAGAGCGGGAAAGAAATTCGAGTTTTTATGCCGCGTTACGGTGTGATCAATGAAAGAAGACACCAATTACATGAAGTGATCCGTTTATCCGGTATGAATTTGATCATTGACGACACAGATCATCCATTGATCATCAAAGTTGCTTCTATCTCTGCAGCACGTATGCAGGTGTATTTCATCGATAACGAAGAATATTTCAAAAGAAAAACTACGCTAAACGATGAAAAAGGTAAGGAGCACACCGATAATGACGAACGATCGATGTTCTTCGTACGTGGAGTTTTGGAAACGGTTAAAAAGCTTGGATGGCAGCCGGATGTGATTCATTGTAATGGATATTTAACATCATTGATGCCATTGTATTTGAAAGAATACTATAAAAACGACCCTCATTTCACGAACACGAAGGTGGTTTACAATCTATACAACGACGGATTTAACACAAATTGGGACAGTCGCTTAGCTGAAAAGCTTAAGTTTGACGGCTTTTCGGATGAAATCGTTGAGGCATTCACTGACACAGACCATGCATCAGTTATTCGTAACTCGATAAAATACGCTGATGGTTTGATCGTTATGAACAATGAGCTCAGCGACGAAATGCGAGCAATATTTGATGAAGCCACGTGCAACAAAATTGACTTCGTTGCAGAAGAACATCAGAATAAAGAAATCTCGAGTTTCTTAGATAAAGTAATTGAAGCAGAAGTACTCATATAACATGATTGCAAATACATCTACAGGGTGGCGGAAAGGATTTGTTCTTTCCGCTACTTTTTTATTACTGATCGTTGCCTTCTCCTCTTGTAAGAAGAAGAGTCATAATTTAGGTGAGAATACGATTGACCAGACATCCTTATTAAACTCCGGGGGAGTCGATACATTTTCTTTGACAACTTTTACCATTCGAGAAGATTCGGTGATCACTGACAACCCGGCATTCGCTATTCTTGGATCATACAACGATCCAGTGTTCGGAAAAGTTAACTCAGAAATCTATACACAATTCAGGCTTTCAGGTGTTAATCCAAACTTCGGAGATGTTAATACAATCGTAATGGACTCCTTCGTACTTGGTCTGGAATACATTGGTTACTATGGAGAAGTAGGGCCACAGACGGTTGAAGTATTCGAGATCAATGACGCAAATGGTCTTTCTTTAGATAGCACATATTACGCATTTACAACAAAAAGCACCACAGGGTTCAACTTAGTTGAACCCGGGAAGGAAGTAATCGATTTCGACCCTCAGACGATTACGGTTATTGGAACAGATACTGTGGACGCACAAATCAGGATATATTTGGATACCAACATGGCCAAAAATATGATCCTTGAGGCTACCAATAATCCTACAACTTTTGCTTCCAATGAGGCTTTCGTCGAATACTTTAAAGGTCTTCACATCAGAACCAATAACGGAATTCAATCTCCGGATGAAGGCGGATTATTTTACTTCAACCTAAATGATCCTGCTTCAAAGCTAACGATGTATTACACACAGGATGGAGTTTCAAAATCATTCGATCTGGTTATCAATTCTTCTTGTGCGGACTTTAATCATGTGGATGTAGATAATACGGCGACTCAAGTAGAAACTGTGATCAACGATACCATTTCAGGTCAGACAGAATTTTATGCTCAGTCATTTAGCAGCAGAGCGATCGTTCAAATTCCAGGTATAAACAACCTCCCAAAGAATGTTGTCGTTCACAAAGCGACACTTGAGCTACCAATTCAATATCAAACCGGGACAAAATACAGCCCCGGATCAGATATTTCGGTTGCGACACGTATTGCGGCAGATGATCCCCAATACTACGGAATAGGTAATCTCGGATCATATGATATCACTAAAAAAGCATTTGTGATTGATCTTAGATCCTGGGTTCAGGCTGTGCTTTCAGGAGAAATTGAAAACACGGAGTTAATAATTTCTCCGGTACTTTTTATAACATCAGGTGATCGCATTATCTTTAATGGACCAAACACGACAAACAAGGAAAAACCTAAGTTTTCAATCGTGTTTACAGAATATTGATCTATGTGTGGAATTGTAGCGTATATTGGACAAAAAGAGGCTTATCCCATAATTGTTAAGGGCTTAAAACGCCTTGAATATCGAGGGTATGACAGTGCCGGGATCGCATTGTTGCATAACGATAAGCTAAACGTTTATAAAAAACAAGGTAAAGTAGCGAACTTGGAAGAGTTCTCTGCTGACAAAGATATTTCCGGAAATGTAGGGATCGGACACACCCGTTGGGCGACGCACGGTGCGCCAAGTGATCGCAATGCCCACCCACATTATTCCGCAAGCGGTAAGATCGCGATTATCCACAATGGTATCATTGAGAATTATGATTCTATCAAAAAAGAACTTATTCGCAAGGGATATGAATTTAAGAGCGATACCGATACCGAAGTATTAGGATATCTCATCGAGGATATCATGAAGAACTCGGGTACTAAGCTCGGAGAATCTGTTCGTTTAGCATTGCAGCAAGTTGTTGGTGCGTACGCCATCGTAGTAATGTCAAGTGATGAGCCAGATAAGTTGATCGCTGCGCGTAAGAGCTCTCCTCTTGTTGTAGGAATCGGTCATGACGGTGATTTTTACCTTGCATCCGACGCTACTCCTATTGTGGAGTACACAAAGAAGGTGGTTTATATGAATGACGAAGAGATCGCAGTTATTCGTCCGAACAAAGAATTGAAATTATACAGCATTGATGACGTCGAAAAGACTCCATACGTGCAAGAATTGGAACTACAATTAGAAGCTCTGGAAAAAGGTGGTTATGACCACTTCATGCTTAAGGAGATCCACGAGCAACCTCGTTCGATCGAAGATTGTTTCAGAGGACGACTAAATGCAGACGAAGGATGGGTTTCTCTCGGCGGTATAAAGGATTATGAGCAAAAAATGATCCAGGCGAACAGGATTATTATGGTTGCCTGTGGTACATCCTGGCACGCTTGTCTCGTAGGAGAATATCTTTTTGAGGACCTTGC
>SBGS01000060.1 GCA_006226555.1 Bacteroidota bacterium | reverse complement strand
TAGGAACGGAATGGTTGAATGAGGAGTTCATTCCATTATTGAATAACCACCCCGTTGAAAATGCATTAAGGACTGTTGTCGAGCATATAGCGCTGAAAATAGCATCTGTCACAGATCAGTACAAGGTCCAGAATCTTTTCGTGACGGGTGGAGGAGCTCATAATTCCTTTCTTCTTGAACGTTTAAAACACCATGCTGATTGCCGGATCGTAATACCGGAAGAGAATATTATAAACTTTAAAGAATCAATAGTGTTTGGATTTTTGGGTGCACTTCACCTCTCAAATGAAGCAAACTGTCTTCGCGAAGTTACCGGAGCAAGAAAAAGTGTTCGGGGCGGAACATTCTATTCACCATAAATCGTGGACAGTTTTCCCGTAGAAAAAATTGGAGGTCTGAATACTTTTTTAACTTTGCTTACCCACATTGTGTATATAGTAAAATGAAAGAACTACTCGATAAATTTGAAAATAAGCGCCCGGAAATTGTATTCGAATGGAAGGATGCTGAAACAGAGGCGGAAGGATGGGTTGTGATCAATTCACTCCGAGGAGGAGCTGCCGGAGGTGGAACAAGAATGCGTAAAGGATTGGACAAGAGAGAAGTAGAATCTCTTGCTAAGACCATGGAGGTAAAGTTCACTGTAGCCGGTCCTCCAATCGGAGGTGCAAAATCGGGTATTAATTTCGACCCTCAGGATCCGAGAAAAGACGGCGTTCTTCGTAGATGGTACGCAGCTGTTACTCCACTTCTAAAACATTACTACGGAACGGGAGGAGACCTTAATGTCGATGAGATCCACGAAGTTATTCCAATCACAGAAGATTGTGGTGTTTGGCACCCTCAGGAAGGAGTTTTTAACGGGCACTTCCAACCAAGAGACGCTCAAAAGATCCATAGAATCGGACAACTTCGTCAAGGAGTTCTCAAAGTGATCGAAAATAAAAACTTCACTCCCTCTGTTGATCGTAAGTATGTTATAGCTGATATGATCACTGGATATGGCGTAGCAGAATCTGTTAAGCATTACTACAACATTTATGGAGGTGAGCTAAAAGGTAAGCGTGTTATCGTTCAGGGCTGGGGTAATGTTGGTTCAGCAGGAGCCTACTATCTCGCTCAAGAAGGTGCTGTGATCGTTGGAATTATTGACCGCGATGGAGGACTCATTAAAGAAGAAGGATTCACATTTGAAGAGATAAGAGAGCTTTTCCTCAATAAAAAAGGTAATCAGCTAAGTCATCATGATACGCTCAGTTTTGACGAAGTCAATGCAAAGATCTGGGATGTTAAGGCGGAAGTTTTTATTCCATGTGCGGCATCAAGACTGATCACAGAAGAACAATTGGATCGAATGATCAATGCGGGAGTAGAAGTTATCTCTGCCGGGGCGAATGTACCTTTCGCAGATCCTCAGATCTTCTTTGGTCCGATCGCTGAAAAAGCAGATGAAAAGATCGCTGTAATTCCTGACTTCATCTCAAACTGTGGAATGGCAAGAGTTTTTGCTTACCTCATGAGCAATGATCTTCCCAAGCTAACTGACGAAGGAATTTTTGAAGACACGAGCGAAACGATCAAAAAGGCGCTAGAAAACGCTCACAAAATAAATGCAAACAAGACACACATAGCTAAAACCGCATTTGAACATGCACTAAAACAACTCGTATAAACTAACAATTACTACTTATGGAAATCTTCATCGTATCCGTTTTTGTTCTAGGTTATTTGGCAATTACGCTAGAACATCAATTAAAAGTTGATAAACTCATCCCAGCTCTGATCATGATGGCGCTGGCATGGGCCGGAATCGCCTTTGGACTGGACAACTTTACAAATTGGTTCGACAGTCATCACGCCACGCTGGTAGATGGTTTTAAAGACCTTCCTATGCATGGTCATGAATCAGAAGGACACGCAGTTTTAGGTAAATCAGAATGGTTGGAAAGTACTTTGCTACACCACTTTGGTAAAACTGCAGAGATCCTTTTCTTCCTTGTTGGGGCCATGACCATTGTTGAGATCATTGACCACTTCAACGGATTTCAAACGATCAAACGTATCGTAAAAACAAACAGTAAAGCGACATTACTTTGGATCGTTGCTGTACTTGGATTCGTTCTTTCTGCTATCATTGATAACCTTACAGCTACTATCGTTCTTATTACCATCCTTCGTAAACTTATCAAGGACAACGAACTACGTATGTGGTATGCAGGTTTGATCATTATTGCAGCCAATGCAGGCGGTGCCTGGTCTCCAATCGGTGATGTTACTACAACGATGCTCTGGATGGGTAAAAAGGTAAGTGCTGCAGCTTTGATCAAGCACTTATTGATCCCTTCTTTGATTTGTATGATCGTTCCTATCGCTATCGCTTCTGTACTTCCAGTTTTCAAAGGAAATTTTGAACCAATGGACAATGAAGAAAGAGTAAGTAAAAATGGAACAACTATGCTTTTACTAGGTTTAGGTATGATCATTTTTGTTCCCGTTTTCAAAACGATCACGCACCTTCCTCCATACGTAGGTATGATGCTATCATTGGGTATTGTTTCCCTCGTGGCTGAGTTCATATCGCACAGAGAATTCTCATTAACTGCCATTGAAGATCACGGACACGCTCATGGCCCTACATTTAGAGCGCTTTCCAAGATCGAAATGCCCTCTATCCTATTCTTCCTTGGTATTCTAATGACGGTTGCCGCCCTGGAATCATTAGGTATGATCTTCAACTTTGGTAACTCTGTTGTTGATTCCGGACTGAACATCGATATCTTCGTTTCATTGCTGGGAGTCGGTTCAGCAGTAATTGACAACGTACCACTCGTTGCAGCATCAATGGGAATGTTCCAGTACGGTATGGATGATCACATCTGGCATTTCATCGCTTACGCAGCAGGAACAGGTGGTAGTATGTTGATCATCGGATCTGCGGCAGGAGTTGTTGCAATGGGAATGGAAAAGATCTCATTCTTCTGGTACTTGAAAAAGATCAGTTGGTTGGCTCTTCTTGGGTACCTTGCTGGAATTGGAATAATTTTAGTATTCAGATAATAACCAAATTATATAAAACGTTTAACTGTTATGAGCTTTTCATTTTTATTACAGATAGAACAAGCAGCAGAAGCTGCTGAAACAGGAGTTGTTCAAGTTCCGATCTGGGACATTATTGTAGATTCCAGTAAAGGATTTGGTTTGATCATCAACGTCATTCTTGCATTGATGTTGGGATATTCAGTATTTGTCTTCGTTGAGCGCTTTTTTGCACTGCGTAAAGCAAGTAAAGAAGAAGCCGGATTATTAACGAAGATCAGAGAGTACATTCTGGACGGTAAGATCGATCAGGCAAAAGACTATTGCAGCAGATCCAACTCTCCTTCAGCAAGAATGCTTGAAAAAGGTATTTCCAGACTTGGCAAACCGTTAGAAAGTATTTCTGCTTCGATCGAAAACACGGCGAAGTTAGAGATCTCGAGACTGGAACAACGCTTAAGCTTTTTAGCAACTGCTGCCGGAGCTGCACCGATGATCGGATTCTTGGGAACAACAGTCGGTATGGTTATCGTATTTATCGATCTTCAAAATGCCACAGCATTGGAATTGGGAATAATCGCACCAGGGATCATGACAGCTATGATCACAACAGTTGCAGGACTAATTGTAGGTATCATTTCTTATATAGGATACAACTATCTGGTAGCAAAAATCGGACGCCTCGTGTACCAAATGGAGAATGACGCGTTAGAATTTATGGACCTACTCAACGAACCAAGCAAGTAACTATGAATTTAGGCGCGAGAAATAAGGTTAAGATCGAAGGAGGAATGGCATCCATGACGGATCTGGTATTCCTTTTGCTGATCTTCTTCATTATTATGAGCTTGATGAGTAACCAAAACACCAAGGTTGACGTACCACAGGATAGTGAACTTCCTCCAATTCAGGATCCTACAACAGCTACTGTTGTAATCACTGAAGACGATGGATATATCGTGTTTCCGGGTGGAGACATGAGCAATCCAAGGGAGTTTGAGGATATCATTCCTGAAGCAGAAGCCGCGGTCGCTCAATATGGTCAGGCAAAGCTCAAGATTGAAGGACATAAGAATGCAAGTTACGGAGCTGTATTTAAAGTGATGGCTCTGGCACAGAAGAACGGATGGGATCCTGTTCTGGCATATAAAAAGTAAGTTATGGCAACATTACCTCCTATAGTTGAATTAGCTGATAAGCGTAAGGGGATCATCGCTTCATTTGTGGTGATGTTGACATTATTGATCTATTTAATGCTTACTTCATTTGAAAAGGCAGATCCACCTCCAGTTGATATCCCATTGACCGTAGCAGAGCCATTGGATGAAACGATAATTGAAGAATTCACGATTGCCGGAGGAGCCGGTGGTGGAGAACCAAATACTTCACCGGTAACGGATCCAAAACCTCAAACGGAACACGTTATTACCAATACGAATCCTAATTCACAGATAAATTCAGGAAACGCTTCGTCCACGAATTCTCCAAATTCAAACAACGAGTCGTCTACAACGCAGCAATCCAATAACCCATTTGCGAGCGGAGGATCAGGTTCAGGAAACAGCGGTGGTAATGGGAACACATTTGGTTCTGATACCGGTTCCGGAAGCGGAACAGGTTCGGGAGGTAACGGAAGTGGTGCGGGACGAGTGCGATTGAATGATGTTAACATCAACGATCTTCAGTATAACAGCGATGAGACAATTGCCCTAAAACTCGTAATTGATGCACAAGGCAATGTTGTTCAGGTTTACAATATTGCCGGAAGTACCACCACAACAGACCAGATTCTTATCAATAAGGTGAAGGTTGCTGTGAAGAAACAAGTGAAGTACAACAAGCAGGATGGTGCACCACTGGCAACCGTATTCTACACTGTACGCATCAATGCTCAATAATTCCTACAAATCCACCGTAGAGTGGTTATTTACTCAATTTCCGTCTTATCAGGTTATCGGATCTAAGGCTTACAAACCGACACTTGATAATGTTCTAAAGCTTTCTGAACAATTTGGCTATCCTGAAAAGTCATTGAAGTTTATTCATGTCGCAGGTAGCAATGGAAAAGGTTCTGTGAGCTCAATGCTTGCCAGTATCTTGAAGGAATCAGGGGTACGTGTTGGATTGTTTACTTCTCCGCATATTCGCGACTTTAGAGAGCGCATACGGACCAATGGAGAAATGATCTCAGAAGAAGAGGTCATAGACTTTGTAGAACGTGTAAAAAACCTTAACCTTGACTTCTCCCCTTCTTTTTTTGAGATCACTTTTGTGTTGGCCTTATTGCATTTCAAAAATCAAAATGTCGATATCTGCGTTATTGAAACAGGATTGGGTGGAAGACTTGATGCAACGAATATCATTGACCCGATTTGTTCGATCATTACATCGATAAGTCTGGAACACACACAAATACTTGGTGATACCATTGAACAGATCGCTTTTGAAAAAGCAGGAATAATTAAACAAAACAGACCCATTTTTGTGTCTTCTGTTCTATTACCCGAAGCAAATGAGGTTATTCAAAAAAGAGCAGAACTCCTTAACAGCGAGCTTTCCATTGCTTCACCAATTGACTTACCCGAAACACATCAATTCTCTGCTGATTACCAACGAGCGAATTTTGGCTTGGTTCGATCCGTCATAGATCATCTTTGTGCGATTGGATATGACATTACAAATGAAAATATAAAGACCGGAATAATTCATCTTTCTCAAAATAGTGGCTTCAGAGGAAGAATGCAGCTTGTTCAAGAACGGCCTAATGTATACCTCGACGTATCCCACAATCCTGATGGTATTGAAAAAACGATCTTGTCACTTATGCCTAAGGTGGATGGCAGACTGCTGATCATTTATGGTAGCAGTAATGATAAGGACCTTACCTCCATCGCTTCAGTATTACCGAAGGAGGCCATTTATCTTTTTAC
>SBGS01000277.1 GCA_006226555.1 Bacteroidota bacterium | reverse complement strand
ATAAGTATCACTGCCTTCCACAAGTATACAGGAGACATTCTTATGTTGATCCAGTAGCTGATTGATCTCATCCTGACGATCGGGAGAATTCACTGCTCCTTCTACAATGATGATCTTTTTGTGATCTATTCCTGAATTTAAAGCCCAGTAGTAGGTATAATCCCAACCCGAAAAGTCAAGGATCAAATATTCGGTTTCGGCCGGGATCTTCTCTATAATTTTTGCCAGCTGCTGGTCCTTTAATCGTGGTAAGGGCTGAATACTGTCCATATTGTATATGAAGCTTAGACCAACAACCAACGCAACGTGAAATGCGATCCTGACGACTTTCTGACTTGTCATGCAGTAAGAAGCGAAAGGCAATAAAAAGAATACGAGTGTTCCAATAAAGCGATGCTGTAGGAGGAGTGTTCCTTGAATACTATTGTAAATAAAGAAGACAAGGATCAAGATGAAGATTGCCGCGAAAAGAAAGCGCAGGTCATTTTTCCGAGGCCTAATAATTCTTGAAGTCCAGTTGCGAATAGCATCTATTGATGCGATGGGACCGATAGCAATGAGTAATGAAAAAGGAAAGAACCAGATCCTACGCAGATAGGTCTCCAAATCAACGTGAGCATTGTTGTCCATGATCTCAAGTGTCCAGCGATGGTTGCCTCTGATACTGTAAAGGAGATCATTCGTTTCCATGTAATTTGTAAGTAGCCAGATCGTAGGGAAAATGCTGGCGGTGAGACCAAAAATGAGGGCTTTCTTGAAATTTCCGATCAAAAGGAAAATTCCGGAAATGAGAATGATGATCCATGCTTCATATCTAACACCCGAAGCTAGTGTCAGCATCAATCCGGAAAGCGCGATCAAAGCTAATTTCTCTTTCTTCAGACCATTGGATAATAGGTCCATTCCCAAGACAAGAAAGAAGAGATAGGACGTTTCTGACAGTCCCATGAACTGATTTCTGAAAAGAATGGGGGAGAAGGCGAAGATCGCAGTGATCATCAATGCTCCATCTTTTGAAAATTCTCTGGATACAAGTCTGTAAAAGGGCCAGAGCATTACAATGGATAACATTATATTCAGCAAACCGGGAACTACAGCTGTATCATTGTATAGCCATAGGAATATACCGTTCAGATAATAGTGAATAGGCAGCCAAACACCGGTCATGATCCAATGGGGATCGTCGATCCATTCCTTCGAAAGAAAGGAGCGCGTAACGGCATCGGCATCAACGGTCTGTGCGAATGGAAATAGGACAAACTTGACAATGGACACAACCATTATCAACATAAGTAAACTTCTATTATCCTTTGTCAAGGCTTGCATACCCGAAAGTAAGCATTCCAAATAAAAAAGGTGTGTCCATCCGAACACACCTTTTTAAAGTATTGTGAATGCCGTTTATTTGAACACTACTTCAAAAGGCAATCTCATTTGAATTCCCTGCATTTGCTCCAGTGTTTTCAATTGCTCGTAATATCTCACCAATTCTTCCGGAAGCTCAGCAGCAGGAGCCTTAACCTGAATATCATCCTTTTCTTCGATCTGCTCAAGGATCTCACTCCACTTATCTTCTTTCACTTTAGGGTAATAAACAACTTTCTTTTCGCTTATTCCTGCTTTCTTCGCAGCAAATGCGATCGCATCTTTCATTCCTCCTAATTCATCAACAAGTCCGATACGTTGCGCGTCGGTTCCTGTCCACACTCTACCACGTCCGATCACATTTACTTCTTTTTTCGTCATGTTTCTACCCTCGGCAACACGCGATTTGAACTGCTCATAAATATCGTCAACATTTGACTGGATCATTTCGAATTCTTCATCGCTTAGCTTTCTGTTTGTAGTCAGAACACTATGCTGATTGGTCTGAACACGGTCGAAGGTCATTCCTAATTTGTTTTGGAACATCTTACCTGTGTAAGGAATCATTCCGAATACTCCGATCGAACCTGTTATGGTAAGCGGATCAGCAAAAATGTGGGATCCCGGTGCAGAAATATAGTAACCTCCTGAAGCCGCTAGGTCTCCCATTGAAATGATCACTTTTTTCTTCTCGTTTGTCAATTTAACCTCTCTCCAGATCTCATCACTGGCAAGGGCACTACCTCCTGGGCTATTCACTCTGAAAACAACCGTCTTAATGTTTTCATCGTTACGTACGTCCTGGAACAACTTACAGATATCGTCAGAAGTCAGTCCTTCACCGGATTTAGCTACTCCACCTTCTGCAAGAATAACTGCGATGTTTGGTTTGTCTCCCTGCATCAACACCTGATCCTGATAGAATTTTTTCTTCGCATACTTCGCAAAGTCAACTAATTCCAGATCATCTGCATCTTTCTCTCCGACTTTTTCAGCGAGGATATCCATTACTTCATCTCTGTATTTTGAGGCGTCGATAAGTTTGTGTTTAACAGCATCTCTTACATCAATGATCTCTGCATTTTCTGCTAGTCTGTCTAATTCCTCAGCCGAAATTTTACGGTCTTTTGCTATGTCGTTGCGCATGTCATTCCACATGCTTGTCAGGTATCTTTCATTCTGAACACGCGCTGAGTCGCTCATTTCTGAACGGAAGAACGGCTCCACGGCACTTTTAAAGTGGTTATCGGTGCCACGAACAATTTGTACCTCCACATCCATTTTATCCAATGTTCCCTTGAAGAAAGATAGCTCCGCACCCAAACCAAGGAATTGCATATTTGATGATGGGAATCCGTAACTTTCATTCGCCGCAGATGCCACATAGTACTCACGCGTCATGATGGCTTCGCCGCTATGGTATGCTACTACGAACTTACCGCTGCTTTCGAAATCATTGATCGCATTACGGATCTCGCGAGCAGTTGCCATACCGCACTGTAAGCCCTTCAATTCCAAAAATACACCCTTGATCTTATCATCTTTTTTTGCTGTCTCCAAACCGTGCAATACGGCGGCCAGACTTAATTTGTTCTCAACAGTGAATGTAGTAGGATCCAGTTTTACCTGACCGCGCTCATTTACTCCGTTTTCCAGCGTTACATGCAGGATGGAGTTCTTATCTACTGAGTATGGTTCCGGAGTGAAACCGCTCACGAATACTGTGATCACGATCAACCAGATGATCGCCCCAAGTAATGATACAACTATTGCTGCCCAGAAACTTGGCCAAAATATTCTTCCAAACGTTACTTTTCTTTCTGACATAACTTTCGACTTTAATACAAAACAAATGTAAGACTGTTACTATCCGCTTAAGTTACAGATTGGTATGAATGGTAAGGAGTAGATGTTAGTATACGGTTTAGCGTGATAAATGATTTGAAGAAAAATGATGACTCAATTGGGAAAATTCTCTTCAAAAACGCTTAAATTGCGTGTGCTGAATATGAAAAACTATAAAATGAAAATTTCTCTACTCCTTTTAATTACTTGCTTTACAATCCTTCAGGCCTTCTCTCAGGAGCGCTATAGTAAAGTGAAGATCTTTTGTGATAACGAGCAGTTAGCGCAGCTTTCTAATTTAGGGATCGATGTAGATCACGGTGAACGAAAATGGAACACCTTCTTAATTACAGATCTATCTGAGAGCGAATTGGCTCAAGTGGCTCAGGCAGGTGTCGACTATGAAGTGCTTGCTTTGGATGTTAAAAAGTATTATGCTGCGATCAATCATGATGGAGGATCTAAGAATGTGACATGTACTTCTTCAAGTTCTACTAACCAACCTCCAGTGCCAGCGAACTTTTACCAGAATTCTGCTTATGCAGGATTTTATAAGTATCAGGACATGCTGGATGCGCTGGACGATATGGCAGCTCAATATCCTTCATTGATCACTGTTAAGGCTCCTATCTCAACTTTTTTAACCCACGAAAACAGGCCGATCTACTTTGTAAAGATCTCCGATAATCCCTCCACGGATGAAAGTAGTGAGCCAAAGGTGCTTTATACAGCTATACATCACGCACGTGAACCACTCAGTATGTCTCAGCTGATCTTCTACATGTGGTATTTGCTTGAGAATTACAACAACAGTGAAGAGATCCAGCATCTTGTGAACAATACCGAATTGTATTTTGTGCCTTGCATCAACCCGGATGGCTACATCCACAACGAAACAAATGACCCAACAGGTTTCGGTATGCATAGAAAGAACAAAAGGAATGTTGGAACAACCAATCCAGGGGTGGACAACAACAGAAACTACTCTTATGGTTGGAATACAACGGGAGTTAGTTCAAACCAGAATAACGATACTTATCCCGGAACCAGTGCCTTTTCTGAGCCTGAGAATCAAGCGATGAAGTGGTTGGTAGAACATGTTGATTTTACAACGGCTCTAAATGCACATACCTATGGCAATACCTTGCTATATCCGATAGGAACAACTGAGCTTGAATTTGCTGATCACCATGATTACTTCTCTGAATTATCCACGCACATGTGTGCCTTCAATGGTTATCTTCCTCAGAAGAGTTCAGGACTTTATCCGGCATCAGGAGATTCGGATGACTATATGTATAAGGACAGTATCGGCATTGGTCTAAAGGATACGATCTTTGCATTTACCCCTGAGATCGGGACGGATTTCTGGCCACCGCAAAGCGAAATTCTTCCGACTTGTCAGGGAATGGTATTCCCGAATATGGTGATGGCCGGCATTACGCACCAATATGTCTTCGTTAAGGATGAGGATCCTACGTTGGTAGCAAGTACAGCGGGTAATTTCAATCATACTATTACCCGATATGGATTAGTGGATGGTCCGGTAACTGTTTCCTTGACTCCGCTATTAAACGTTCAGTCGGTAGGATCACCAATTGTATATGATCTGGCTTTAAGAGAATCGAATTCAGGCCTATTTTCTTATGTATTGGATCCAGCGATCCAATTCGGTGATGAGATCAAGTATGTCGTAAATATCCAGTATTCGGATTGGACGAAGCACGATACGATCACAAAGATCTTTGGGGCAATGACGCTCCAATTTGCGGACGATGCAACCAATGCAACGAACTGGACAGGCAACTGGTCAGTGACAACGGATGATGCATATTCACCGACTACATCTTTTACAGATTCAGATGGTGGTAATTACGGCAACAATGCAAATAAGACTTGGGAGTTTGATCAGGTGATCGACCTAACGAACGCAACAGATGCGATGGTTACTTTCTATGCGAAATGGGCAATTGAAGCGGATTACGATTATTGTCAATTTCAGGTGAGTACTGATGACGGAGCTTCTTGGATCGGTCAATGTGGCTTATATACGGTTGAAGGTAGCAGTACATTCTGGAATGGAAGTGCTCAACCTGATGGAGAGCCGGTTTGGGAAGGAGCATCTGATTGGGTAAGAGAAGAGATCAGTCTTACCGATTACCTTGGTCAGCAGATTCGTGTTCGTTTTCAGCTGGAAAGCGATAATGGAGTAACTGAGGATGGATTCTACTTCGATGATTTTCAGGTAAGCTATAACGAAAGCGGTACTTCATCGGTTAATGTGCTGGAGGACCTCAAGTTTAACGTTTTCCCTAATCCATCAAATGGAACTTTCGTTGTGTCTGTAGCATCCATGCTTTCGGCCGGAACCGAGTTAAATATTTATGATAATTCAGGAGCGCTGGTTTACAGTGAGATCACAAAGGAAAAGAGTAATCTGATCAACGTTGAGCTGACTGGACTTGCAACAGGATTCTACACGCTTGTGGTGAAACAGCCTGATGGGGTAACTGGAACTGCTAAGGTAGCGATCAAATAAGCTTAAGATCCTCAAGTACCGATCGGAGCTCGGATTCTTTCTGGGTTCCGATCAGGTATTTTTTGCCGTCCTTCAAAGTGATCGCGAGTCCGATCTTACCTTTGACATTGAATACTGTTCCGTATTTCGTCCAAAGGCGGTATCCCCACCCTCCAACAAATCCGTAATTCAATACCTCAGCTTTCTCAACCTGATTCCATGTGATCGTTTTTGTTTTGAA
>SBGS01000226.1 GCA_006226555.1 Bacteroidota bacterium | reverse complement strand
CCTGCAACTGATGGCGGAGTAGCATATGCTTGTCCCGATGCTTCAGCCAACCAATAGACATTCAGCATCATTTCCATGTTTGTGTCCAGGGTATAATTTGCTATCGTTTCAGTAGAATTGAACATCCCAAAATAAGCATCCAATGGACTACGAATAATAGCTCCCCTTACAGAAATATCATAAAAATGCTCACTCTTGAACAACATATCCAATACCGGTAACACTTCATAGTTATTTGCTATCATCGTTGTCGCCATCTCCGCAATGACGTTTGTCTCTACAGCCGGTGTGAGATCATAATTGACGAAATATTTATAGAGTTTGCGACAAATGAAATACGCACATTCATCCTGCTGGAAGACAATATCTACAAGCGTTTCAAATTCAGTAGGTCCACCACTGGTGATTACCGCATTTCCGAAATGATATGACAGGGTTTTATTTGTCGCATCATGCAGGAAAGAATTGTAAACAGCAGTTACATCTGTTGCAGTTGACGATCTCAGTCCATCGACGTAATAACCCGTGAAAACTTTTGCAGCTGCTGCAACATCATCCTCCGTATAATTCGTGTAGTCTCCCGGGCCTATTTGAGGGCCTTTTCCAATCGTAAACAACTCCAAAAATTCGCGAGCGTAATTCTCGTTTGGACTAAAGACATTATTTGTTGCACCATTCAAGAACAACAGCATTGCCGGATTGATCGTTACATCCTTAATGAGCTGCTTGAAATTCCCTAAGGCATGCTGTCTGATCAACATTAAGTAATCATATGTACATCTTGAATCCGAAGTGGCTGTTACCGAAAAATGATTTTGCCAGAACAAACACATTTTTTCTGCAATAGATAATGGTTCCTGATTTAGACGCTCCATCATCCAACCTGCAAGAGACATTACACGTGCGGTTTCGACAGATTGTGCATCCACAGCATTTGCAGGATATACGGCATCAACCCAAGTATTACCAAATGATACGATGGTCTCATTTGGATGGTATGTTAATGGATCACCGACTGCTGGAACTTGCAATAAGGCCGTTACCGTTGCATTCATCCCATTAGATACTGCATCAAGAATTTGTTGATTCGTTGCTCCGAACTTTGTTCTTCTCAGCAAATGTGCAGCTTCAGCTTTTGTCCAAGGACCTGTGTACGGAGTCATGTTATATGACAAAGCTCCCTGATTTCCCTGATCTGGCATAGTAAGTAAGTTAAATTTTCTAGGAATTTACAAAGAATGGATGAGTGGAACAAAGGAATTATCGTGTTTGATCATTCCTTGTTAAAAATTTAATGTTTCTCTTTAATCCTTTGTATTTCGTTCGTTTTACTGCGGAATTACGAAAGAGATTACTGAAAACTTCTTCTGAAAGTTCTTGCCAATCGTTATTTGTCAAACGTAAAAGGTCTTCATGTGGATCAAATAGGGGCTCAAGATGTGGTTTTGAGAAACGATTCCACGGACAAACATCCTGACATATATCACAACCGAACATCCAGTTCTCCATTTTTCCCGAAAATTCTTGAGGAATTAATTGATCCTTTAGCTCTATCGTTAAGTAGGAAATACACTTAGAACCATCTACAACATAGGGTTGCACTATGGCATCAGTTGGACAAGCATCGATACATCGTGTGCAGGTTCCGCAATAATCCTTCATTGGACCATCCGGCTCAAGTTCGAGGTCAATTATGAGTTCAGCAATAAAAAAGAATGAACCATGCCTGGGATGAATTAGATTAGTATTCTTTCCAATCCATCCTAATCCGGATTTTTTTGCCCATGCCTTATCCATTACAGGTGCCGAATCGACAAAAACTCTTCCTTCTATCGAGCCAATTTCTTCCGTAATAAAATGAAATAACTCCCTCAACTTATCCTTGATCACGTCATGGTAATCATTACCGTATGCATATTTAGATATCTTGTAGTCGGAGTTTTGTTCGGTATTATCCGGGTAATAATTCAGCAACAAGGAAATCACTGTTTTAGCACCGGGCACCAAAAGTCTTGGATCAAGGCGTTTATCGAAATGATTTTCCATATAGCTCATAGAACCTTGCATCCCTTCCTTTAACCATTTTTCCAGCCGAGGAGCTTCCTCTTCTAAGAATTCTGCTTTGGAAAACCCACAATAAAAAAAGCCAAGTTCATTGGCTTTTCTCTTAATTAGTTCTTTGTTGCTTACTACAGTCATGTTAAAATAAACCACCCTGAGAATATCCCATATCTCTTCCTAAGTGCTTATACGCCTTCTCAGTCACCTGCCTACCACGTGGAGTTCTCATTAGGAAGCCTTCTTGAATTAAGAATGGTTCATATACCTCTTCCAAAGTACCGGCATTTTCTCCAATAGCAGTTGCTACAGTTGTTAATCCAACAGGGCCACCTTTAAACTTATCGATGATCACTGATAAGATTTTATTATCCATTTCATCAAGACCGTATTGATCTACATTCAACGCTTCCAAAGCGTGTTCAGTGATCTCTACAGTAATTGTTCCATCACCCTTTATCTGAGCAAAATCCCTAACTCTTCGCAATAAGGCATTTGCTATTCTAGGTGTACCTCTACTTCTACTGGCTATCTGATAGGCTGCTTGCTCTGTAATCGGAATGTCAAGTAGTGATGCAGAACGCTCAACGATCAATGTAAGGGTCTTTGAATCATAATACTCTAATCTGGAATTTATTCCGAAGCGAGCACGTAATGGCGAAGTCAGCAATCCGGATCTTGTTGTTGCTCCGATCAACGTAAATGGATTCAACGCTATCTGTACTGATCTAGCATTCGGCCCGGAATCGATCATAATATCGATCTGGTAGTCCTCCATTGCGGAATACAAATATTCTTCTATTACCGGACTCATACGATGGATCTCGTCAATGAACAATACATCTCCCACCTGTAAGCCTGTTAACAATCCTGCAAGATCACCAGGTTTGTCTAATACAGGACCGCTTGTGATCTTACAATCTACTCCCAACTCATTCGCAATGATGTTTGCGAGCGTTGTTTTGCCTAGTCCTGGAGGTCCGTGAAGTAATACGTGATCCAGTGGCTCATTTCGAAGTGTAGCGGCCTTTACGAATACCTCCAGGTTATCCGTAACCTTTTTTTGTCCGTTAAAATCAGACAATCTTTTAGGCCGTAACACTTTATCTATGTCACTTTGTTGTTCTGCCTCTTCCCTATAGTCAAATGAATCCTCCACTGAAATTGATATATACAAAAATAAAAAAAGCCCCCTGTAAATCAGGAGGCTTTTAATTAATTTAATTCTTAGTGTTCTTCTTCACCTTCCATTAAAGGAACGGTTTGAGGAATAAAGTCTTCTTCACTACCTGGCTTAGAAAGATCATACGGCCATCTATGTACCGTAGGTAATTCACCTGGCCAGTTACCATGGAAATGCTCTACAGGAGTTGTCCACTCCAATGTAGTAGATCTCCAAGGATTCTGTACCGCCTTAGGACCGCGGTAAATACTGTAGAAGAAGTTGAACAAGAAGATCAGTTGCCCCAATGCTGCAATGATTGCAAACACGGTAATGATCACATTCAAGTCCATCATTACATTAAATGACTCCACATCAAAATCATTATAAACAGAGTAATCGTAGTAACGTCTTGGCGCTCCCGCAATTCCAACAAAGTGCATTGGGAAGAATACTCCGTATGCTCCTACCAATGTAATCCAGAAATGAACGTATCCTAAACGAACATTCATCATTCTTCCATACATTTTAGGGAACCAGTGATAAACTCCCGCCATCATACCGAATACAGCTGATAGCCCCATTACCACGTGGAAGTGAGCTACGACAAAGTAAGTGTCGTGAACTGAGATATCAAGTGCCGCATCTGCAAGGATAATACCTGTAACACCACCTGTAATGAATGTCGATACCAATCCAATTGAGAACATCATAGCCGGAGTATATACGATCGAACCTTTCCATAGCGTTGTCAAGTAGTTAAATACTTTAACCGCTGAAGGAATCGCAATTAACAATGTCGTAAATACGAACACTGAACCAAGGAACGGATTCATACCCGTTACGAACATGTGGTGCGCCCATACAATAAACGATAAGAAAGCAATTGCTAGAATAGATCCGATCATCGCACGATAACCAAAGATCGGCTTACGTGAATTCGTCGCAATAATTTCTGATGTGATACCCAATGAAGGAAGTAGTACGATGTATACTTCAGGGTGTCCAAGGAACCAGAATAAGTGCTGGAAAAGAATTGGCGATCCACCATGCTGTGTCAACATTTCACCTCCTACAATAATATCTGACAAATAGAAACTTGTTCCTGCCATTCTATCCATGATCAATAGAAGAGCTGCAGACAATAATACAGGGAATGAAAGTACACCAATAATCGCCGTAATGAAGAATGCCCAAATTGTTAGCGGCATTCTTGTCATCGACATTCCTTTTGTTCTAAGGTTCAATACGGTAGTAATATAGTTCAATGAACCGATCAAAGACGAAGCGATGAAAATTGCCATTGAGAACAACCATAAAGTCATACCCATTCCTGAACCACTAACAGCTTGTGGTAATGCCGACAAAGGAGGATATACCGTCCAACCTGCCATCGCTGGTCCTGACTCTACGAACAATGAAACAACCATTAGTACAGAAGAAAGGAAGAAGAACCAGTACGACAACATGTTCAAGAAACCTGATGCCATATCCCTTGCTCCAAGTTGCAATGGAATTAACAAGTTAGAGAATGTTCCTGACAAACCTCCTGTCAATAGGAAGAATACCATGATCGTTCCGTGAATTGTAACCAATCCTAAGTACATGTCTTCCTTCAAAACTCCACCTGGTGCCCATGTTTCACCAAGGAAAAATGAAAGGAAATCTGAGCTCTCTCCTGGCCATGCCAATTGTATTCTGAACAGGATAGAAAGCAACATAGCGATCAACCCCATAAATACAGCAGTCATCAAGAACTGCTTACCGATCATTTTATGATCCTGCGAAAAAATATACTTCGATACGAAGTGCTCTTCGTGGTGTCCGTGATCGTCGTGATGTCCGTGTGCCTCGTGTGCTACTGCAGCCATTCTTTAAATTTTAAGTATTAATCAATTAGCTTAAACGTTCTCTTGTTCTTCGCCACCTTCCGCTACTTCTTCAGCAGGTGCTTCAGGAGTTGCTACTTCTTCCATTACTGGGAAATAAGTGTCTCTAAACGTTTTTGTCATTTTACCCTTTACCCAATTGTTGTAATCGTCTTCTTCTAGTACAACAACCATCATTTTCATTTTGTAGTGAGCTCCTCCACATATCTTGTTACAAAGCAAGACATAGTTGAACTTATCATCACCTTTGATCTCTCTCATTTCAGCAGTACTCACATCAGGAGTAAATTTGAAACGCGTAGTTAAACCAGGTACAGTGTTCATTTGAGCTCTGAAGTGAGGGAAAAATGCGGAGTGAATTACGTCTTTGGAACGGAAGTTAAATTCTACTTCCTTTCCTTTGCATAAATACAATGTATCCTTCTGAATAAAATCGTCCCATGCAGAAGCATCATCTTTCGTATCATGCTTTTGCTTCATTTGATAAAGTAATCTGATCAAGCGTTCTTTTCTTGAAAGATCTGCTTCCATTTTTGCTCTCTCCTCCGGAACCAAAATGATGTTTCTATCATTCAATTTAGCCTCAAGAGTCTTAATTCCCATTGGACCTTCCTCCATCATTCTGATGGCTGAATCGATAGTCGCTGTAGTCTTAAGTGCAAGTTCGTTGTTGTCCAAGGTCAATTTGTAATCAAATTTTCCAAGTACGTTGTCCTTTCCAGCATATCTAGCTGTCCAATCAAATTGCTTTGAGAACAATTCAATACGAATGGATTCGGCAGATGCTTCATCTGTTGCCTCATTCCAAGTTTTTAGCCCGAGGATAATGATCACAGCCAATACCATTGCCGGCACAACTGTCCAAAGCATTTCCAATTTATTGTTGTGTGGATAATACAAGGCTGGTACACCCGGCTTCTTCACATATTTGAATGCAAAGATGTATAGCAAGGCATTCGTTAAGAAGAATACTGCAAAAATGATGATCAAGTTTAGATTCATCAACCAATCGATGTCTCTTCCGTGAACTGAAGCTGCCGTTCCTCGACCCACCCATCCATAATGCAGGATCAAATAAACAACAGAAACAAAGAAAACAATCATGAAAGTTAACATCAACTTTGCATTCAGACGATTATCACGATTACTGATCTCGTGCTCGTTCTTTTTTGTGATCTTGGAAGAAAGCTCGTATACACGCATCATTTGCGCGATCGCAACAACTCCTAAAACAATTACTAGTAGTATGATCAATTTAGTTACCATCTATCTTCTAATTTATTTGTCAAAATTATATCTCGTGATGTAAACTTTCATCCAAGAACGGGTGATTTACCGGCATTAACGGTGCCTTCGTTAAATTGGTAAGTATAATTCTAATAAATGCACCTCCTAAAAGAAGTCCAAGTCCAATTTCTAGCAATCCGATCTCAGCAAGAGCTCCTAGAGATCCACCAGCAAACATGATATATACGTCAACCCAGTGACCTGCTAAAATGATCAAACCAACGAAAGTCAAAATACCTGAATTTCTCTTCGCATCACGTGACATCAAAATAAGCATCGGGAACGCAAAATTGATCACGAACATACCGAAGTATAGTATCTTGAAGTTTTCAATTCTGTTTACGTAATATGTTACTTCCTCTGGAATGTTAGCATACCAAATCAACATGAATTGAGAGAACCACAAATAAGACCATAAGAAAGATGTTGCAAAAGTCCATTTACCAAGGTCATGGATATGACTGTCATTCACTTTCTCAAGATATCCAAGTTTCTTAAGGTAAAGCACCAACATAACTAGAACTACCATCGTTGAAACCCACATTCCAGCGAACGTGTACCATCCGAATAGTGTTGAGAACCAGTGAACGTCAATCGACATGATCCAATCCCAAGATGATGTAGAACTAAATACCGCAAAGAAAACAAGGAATAATGCTCCCTTTTTGTAGTTTTTAAAGTGTAGATCCGTTCCGCCAATTCTATCTTCCTCTATAGATCTCTTTCTAAAACCTCTCCAGAAGATGAAATAAATAGCCAAATAGGCCACCGTTCTAATCCAGAAGAAAGGAAGATTCAAATAAGCCTGTTTACCTTGTATTAGCTTGTCATGTGCTACAACATCAGCATCCATCCATGTGTAGATATGCGCTCCATCCATTGCAGATACAACAGCAAGTAACAATACTAACAAACCAATACCGTAAGGTAAAAATCCGGCTACACCTTCAATCACTCTCTTAACAGAAGCATACCATCCTGTTTCAGTTGCGTACTGCAAAGCCAGGAAGAATAGTGCTCCAAGTCCTATAGAGAAGTAAAAAAATACGTTCGACAATGATGCTACCAACAAACGAGTTGTAAAATGATGACCGTGTCCAGCGTTCATTGCTATACCAACACCCATAAATACTGCACCGATTACGATGAGCGCAAGTGTTACGGTTTTCGCCTTATTTGCAATTTTAAATTCCATTTTTTGCCTTTTTCTTGTCCGTATTAATTTTACATCTCAACAGCTGTAGTGTCAGCTGTCATTGTCATTCCAGGTCCATAATCAGCATTCTGGAACTTTCTTACATAATGTACCAAAGTCCAGATCTCCTTCTTAGTAAGGATCGGTCCATGAGCACCCATTGAACCTTTTCCATAATAAATAGAATAGAAAAGCTGACCATCACTTAGGTTTGTAAGGTTTGCATAGTCAGGAACCCCAACGTAAGCACCACTTGCTACCATAGGTCCTTCACCATTTCCTTTTTCACCGTGACAGTGTGCACAATTCGTATTATACAACTCCTTACCAGTCTTGAAAATAGCATCAGCATTTTCTGCAGTCAACGTAAGTGGGTTTCTGTCAGCAGCTGCAAGCTCATACTCATTCTCCATTGACAAATTAGAGTTGTATAAACCGTGAGTTTCTCTAAAAGAAACATTGGCAAGTCTACTGTACGGCAACATCATCATTACTGTAGCAGAGTCCGTACCATAATAAGGTACAGTACCGCTCGGCGGAACCAATGCTGAGATGTGGTATTTTGAATCCATATTCTCACGTTCCTTTAAGTGTCCATAGTCCACATAAGGCTCAATAGCCGGAGATCTATACATGTCAGGCATGAACTCATATCCCGGACTATCCTTATCCGCACCGCATGATCCTAACAAGAACACAGTGATTGCAGATAATGCTACGATTTTTGTGCTATATAATTTCATTTTCATCGGATTCTTAGTCAGTATTAGATGGATTTTTGATCTAGTTCAACTATACCAGTTTCTCTAATCATTTTTTCAAGTTCATCACTTGAGAACTTCGAATTATCAGAAGCTCTTAACTCGATCACAAATCTATCATCTGTAGTTCTTGGATCTGGATTCTGAGCCGGCATTCCAGGAAGTGTTTTATTTCTTAAGAAATATGTAATCGCCATTCCGTGAGCTGCACATAGTACTGTAAACTCAAATGAAATTGGAATGAAAGCCAGGATGTTATCCATGTAAGTAAAGTTAGGCTTACCACCCACGTTCATCGGCCAGTCCTCGATCATGAAATAACGCATACCAATAGTAGCCAACGTTAATCCAGTTAGACCATAGATAAAAGCCATAATACCAAGACGTGTATTCTTCACTCCAATGATCGGATCTATTCCGTGAATTGGAAACGGTGAGAACACCTCAGATACTTTAACTCCTTTAGAGACCAACTTCTTTGCACCATCTTTTAGTACATCGTCGTCGTCATACATTGCATAAAATACTTTATCTGCCATCTCTTTAAATTTCAGAATTAATCATTGGTTTCTTCCTCGTTTCCTGCCTCCTCAGAGTTCTCATCTGTTCCTTCGGAATCAGTTGAAGTCTCTTCAGGAGCTTCCTCAGTTGGAGTTTCTACAGGTCGCGCTTCTGTTTTTACTTCTTCTACATGATGCGATGCATGTCCATGATCACCATGATGATCATCCGGTAGGTTCTTGTAATACTCTCCGGAAGATTTCAGGATAGTTTTCACCTCGTTCAAAGCTAGTACCGGGAAGTAACGAGCAAATAACAAGAAGAATACGAAGAACAATCCAATCGTTCCTACATAAACACCAAGGTCTATATGACTTGGGTAATGCATACTCCATGAAGATGGAAGGTAATCTCTGTGAATCGAAGTCACAATGATCACGTAACGCTCGAACCACATACCGATATTCACAACGATCGAAATAATGAATGTGAACAATAAAGATCTTCTCAAAGGACGGAACCACATAAGCTGTGGAGAGATAACATTACAAGTCATCATTGCCCAGTAAGCCCACCAGTACGGTCCAGTTGCTCTGTTGATGAATGCATATGATTCATATTCTACTCCAGAATACCATGAAACGAATAGCTCAGTGATGTAAGCTGTACCTACGATCGAACCTGTAACCATGATCACGATGTTCATGTACTCCACGTGTTTTGTGTGGATATAATTCTCAAGGTGCATTGCTTTACGCATCACGAGCAAAAGTGTCTGTACCATTGCGAATCCTGAGAATACCGCCCCTGCAACGAAATATGGAGGGAAGATAGTCGTGTGCCATCCAGGAATTACTGAAGTAGCAAAGTCGAATGATACGATCGAGTGAACTGAGAATACAAGAGGCGTTGCTAATCCGGCAAGTACCAATGAAACCAATTCAAAACGATTCCAGTGCTTAGCTCTACCAGACCATCCAAAAGACATAATTGAATACATCTTTTTAGAGATAGGTTTTTTAGCACGGTCGCGGATGGTTGCAAAGTCAGGGATCAATCCTATATACCAGAAAACTAGGGATACAGATAAATAAGTAGAGATCGCAAATACGTCCCAAAGTAGTGGAGAGTTAAAGTTAACCCAAAGTGAACCGAAATGGTTTGGAATTGGAAGTACCCAGTAACCTAACCAAAGACGTCCCATGTGGATCAGCGGGAACAATCCAGCCATAAATACGGCAAAGATCGTCATCGCCTCAGCAGAACGATTGATCGCCATTCTCCATTTTTGTCTGAACAATAAAAGTACCGCAGAGATCAAGGTTCCGGCGTGACCGATACCTACCCACCATACGAAGTTGGTGATATCCCATGCCCAACCAATCGTCTTGTTTAGTCCCCAAACTCCGACACCCGTACCGAGTAGATATAAAATACAACCTACACCGTAAAGTCCAATGATCAGGGCGATCGAGAAGAGAATATACCACATGCGTGGTGCCTTATCCTCTATTGGCTTACATACGTCCTCTGTAATATCATGATAAGTCTTGTGACCTAAAATGAGGGGCTCCCGTATTGCTGCTTCCTTATGCATTAGCGTGTAATTTAAAGTCTATTAATGATGATTTTCCTCGTTATGCGCTTCTTCGTGTGCTTCATGACCTCCATGACCATGTGCCACCTCAGATGCTTGCAATGCTTCCAGCTCTTGGTTCTCGTTATTTCTAACCTTCACCTTGAACCATACATTTGGTTTAACACCAACTTCCTCCAATGCTTGGTAAGAACGGTTATCGTCTGCACTCTTACGGATAGTTGAATTGATGTCATTCCAGTCTCCCACAATAATTGCGTTAGTAGGACATACATCTGAACATGCCGTAGAAAGCTCTCCGTCCATTACCGGACGTCCTTCTGACTTCGCATCAAGTTTTGTAGCCTGGATTCTTTGAACACAGAAAGAACATTTCTCCATTACACCTCGTGTACGAACTGTAACATCTGGATTCAATACCATACGACCAAGATCATCTTGTGCAGGGTTAATTTCGGCTTGTGCTTTATAAGATGGATAGTTAAACCAGTTGAAACGACGTACTTTGTACGGACAGTTGTTCGCACAGTAACGTGTACCAATACAACGGTTATATGCCATCTGATTCAATCCTTCGTTACTGTGGTTTGTTGCAGCAACCGGACATACTGTTTCACAAGGTGCGTGGTTACAGTGGTGACACATCATCGGCATGTGAACAACCGCAGGGTTATCAGCAGTATTCTCCGCGTCAGCGAACCACTCCATTCGGCTCTTATCGTGCTCTTTTCTTGTACCTGGAGCAAGTTCCTCGGTAGAAGCAAAATAACGATCGATACGTAACCAGTGCATTTCACGACCTCTTCTCACCTCATCCTTACCTACTACCGGCACGTTGTTCTCAGCCTGACAAGCGATCAAACAAGAACCACAACCAATACAAGAAGAAAGGTCGATCGTCATACCCCATCTGTGACCAATGTGCTCAACAGGATGCTCATCCCATAGGTCAAATTCACTTATTGGTTTCGTAGCATGTTCACCTTTATCATTAAGGTAACCAAGCATATGAGTTGGGTTATATGCCTCTTTCTCTAATGTTTTGTATCCATTCAAAGTAGTCTCACGAACAACTGAATGACGTCCCATTACAGTTGAATGAAGCTGAGTAGCTGCAATCAAGTACGTACCCTCACTCTTAGTGTATGAAGCAACATTTGAAGTAACAAACATTCCGCCGTCAGTATTCATGAATCGGTAAACGTTTGCTCCGATAGAAGCTGGATTACCATCTTCGTTCATGACATGACCTCCGTATTGTTGAGTTTGATAAGCAGCTTTACCTATCTTTTCTCCATTACCTCCACGTCCATAACCAAGGGCGATACCAAGAGTACCAGGCATTTGACCAGGCAATGGGTATACCGGAAGGGTAACTGATTCTTTACCTACAGTTACCGTAGCCATATTCAATCCGTTTTCCTGATCGAAGTATGCTGTATAACCACCCTTCTCCATATCAGAAGGACTCATTGTAATGTAGTTATCCCAAGTTACTTTAGTCATCGGGTCAGGCATCTCTTGCAACCATGGGTTACCTGCCTGATCTCCTGTTCCAATAGCAGCTTTTTGATAAAGAACAACTTCAACATCACCACCTTTTGGTAATTTCAATCCATTTAGGTCACCTACAAAGGCAACATCTGAAGCCTCAGGTGAAGTTGCTTTCAAGCAGCTGTTATGAACAGCCATTGACCAGTATGTATGGAAATCTGTGTATTCAGTTTGAGCCGGATCGTTAAATCCATATTGCTCCCAAATTCCTTTAATATAATCGTAAGCTACTTTTGAATCTTTACCACCACGCTTCGCTTTACCAGCCCATACAAGCATCGTTTCAATAGCAGAAGCTGTGTTATGTAACGGACGAATTGTTGGTTGTGCCAACGCATAATGACTCATTGTAGGACTGTAATCCATCCAAGATTCCAAGGCATGATGATCAGGAGCGTGATATTTACACTTACTTCCCGTCTCATCAGCATAAAGATTAAGAGAAACAGACGTCTTGATCTTCTCCAAACCAGCTGCAAATTCAGCTCCATTTGGTAAAGTATATACCGGATTCGTTCCCATGAAGATAACTGCGTCCGGACCTTTCCCTGCAATCACATCTTTAACGAAAGAAGACATTTTAGCATCCTCTGATCTGTAAAGATTGATCGGATCATTAATATTAATTGTAGTTGTGTAAGCACCTAACACAGCATTCAACTTGTTAACAAGCATTTGAACGTCTGTATTATTTGAGTCACATACTACCAATGATTCGGCCTTGCTAGCTTTCAAAGACTTGATTGCTTTGTCAGCAATTCTCTTCGCCGCTTCATCCAAAGTAGATGGAGCAGAAACCGATACACCAAATGCCTTCAACATATAAGCTAAAACATTAGCTTGTTGAGAAGGCTTGATCATAGCACGGTAATCTGCATTCGATCCAGTGATTGACATAATCGATTCAAACTGGAAGTGCTTAGACATCCATTCTCCATCAGGATTTCTTCTAGAACCATACTGCTTAGAGAATCGTGTTGGGAATATCCACGAATTCAAGAAGTCAGCTCCTAGAGAAACGATTGTCTTCGCCTTACAGAAAGCATAACCAGGAATAATTCCATCATTTGCAGAAGCATCACTACCATCCATGTTAGGAATAGTTGCTCCGAAGGCTTTCTTGTGAGACTCACGAATAGCAGCGTAAGAAACAGCATCGTATTGGATATGCTCAAACTTATCTTGCCCGATCGCCATAGCAAGTTCTTGAACAGCAGTTCCAAGTGATGGACTAATAACGGTATTTGAAACCAAAACCACTTTCTTTGCTGAATTCAATTCAGCCATCACTTTCTTATCAAGATCTGCATATTTCACTGACTTGTTGTCCATCATTGGGCCAGTAAGACGCTCACCGTCATACAATCCAAGAACAGATGCAACAATACGAGGATTCACAGCACCTTTTGTGATACCGTGATCCTTATTTCCTTTGATAAAAATTGGACGACCTTCACGCGTCTTAACAAGAATTGAAGCGTAAGATGTTCCATCATAATACGTTGAAGCGTACCATGTTGGCATACCCGGAGTAACGTCTTCTGGCTTGTTAACGTAAGGTATCGCTTTTGTAACTGGCGCCTCACATGCTGCAACAGTAGCAGCTGCAACGCTGAACCCTAAAAACTTAAGGAAGTCACGACGATTTGTCGAAGTTGCGTCCAAATTTTCATCACCAAGAAACTCTTCAATGTTCTGATGAGTTGGAAATTCTTGGTCTCTGGACTCTAGAAATTGTGGAGTTTCATTTAACTCATCAATTCCTTTCCAATATTTTCTAGTCATTCCCATATCTATATTCGAATTCGTCTTTTCTAATTAATAGTGACATTTTGCACATTCCCAACCTCCAAGCTCGGAAACAGTCACTTTACCATCCTCAAGATACTTTTCGTAAAGTTTCTTATCGTTATTCATCAAGCGCTTATGGATCTCGTCGTAGTATCCGTCTTTCTTAGTATCAAGCGCACCCAAAGAAACTTCTTTCTCTTTGTGACACTCAATACACCAACCCATTGTAAGGGTTGCTTTCGTCAACTTGATGTTACCGTCAACTTTATTCAATTCTTCTACTGGCTGAACTTTTGCCGTTTCAACCATTTTAGTCATGTCACCATGACACTGCTTACAATCTACATTACCAACAACAACGTGCTGTTTGTGACTAAAGTAAACGTGATCAGGAAGAACATGAACCTTGTTCCATACAATTGGTTTTGTATCGCCTGTGTACTTACCTGCTCCTTCCGGATTCCATCCAGCAGCTTCGTAAATTGCTGCGATCTTCTCTTGTTGCTCAGGTGTTCTACCATTAATCTGCTTGTGACAGTTCATACAAACATTCACCGTTGGTAATCCAGCTGAACGAGATTTTGTTACCGAGTTGTGGCAGTATTTACAATCTATACCGTTGATCCCTGCGTGAGTCGCGTGAGGGAATGCTATCGGTTGAGAAGGCTGGTAGTCTTCAACAACTCCAATCGTATAAAGACCTAAGAACAATGTAACTACTACACAGATTACAATCACCAAACCAGCAAGACCTACGTATTTGCGATTTTTCCAAGCCCATTGCTTGAACTCCTCACCGTAACTCATTCCTGGATCGAAAGACTCACCGTCAGCATCAGCTGCAGCAGCCTTCAATTGTCGTCTAACTCCACCTATCGCAAGCACGATAGTAACGAAGATGATCGCCATAATGACCCAAACCCAAGTAAGATTTGACTCCTCTTCAACACCTTCAACTGCTGTTGTCTGAGCTGTGGCTCCACCTGCAGCATCACCACCCTCTACCTGAGAATCGATCCAATCAAAGATTGAAGTGATCTGATCATCTGTAAGATCAGGGAAAGTGCTCATCGCAGATGGCGACCAAGACTCTACGCTTTTAGCGTAGTCATACTTAGCAACCGCAACCTGCCAGTTCTTAACCCACTGGAAAATTGCTTCTGGTTCAGCTCCTCCTGCTTCCCATTTCTTTCGAACTTCATAAAGCTTAGGACCGGTTCCATCCTTGAAAACCTGGTGACATGTAGCACATTTCGCCTTGAACAAGGCATCTCCCTGTGCGATCGACATTGGTGACGCGGTAAGTGCAAAAGCTGCGATCAAACCTATACACCACTTAACGTTAATTCTAAACATCTGACTATTAGATATTTTCATTTAAAATCGTTTGGTCCAGTGTTCCGTAAACACTTTTTGACGGGAACAAATTTAGAAGAATTGCGATACGACGTGACAGTTTTATGACAATTTCGACCTTCAGTAAATTAATTTAAAATGATTCTAAATAACGTTTTTTAACATTCTCGCACTACGCACTTTTTAGAAAAGGCACAGAGATTGTTGAATAATCTTACTTTTACATTCTCAAGTTAAGGGCTAATTATCATGATAAAAAAGATATTATTTTCTCTGTTCTTACTAATAGGTCTTCAAGTGATCTCTCAAGAAAACGGTATTGTTGTAAAGAAGGATAACAGGATCGATGCTTTGGTTGAAAAACAAGGAAGAATTGTACCTCCTGCCATTAAACCTCAGATAGACGGTTTTCGCATACAACTATTCTTCGACTCTGATAAAAATGCCGTTCTGGAGGCAAGAAGCAGATTTGTGACACAATTCCCAACAGTAGATACCTATATTGAATTTAATGCACCTTATTTTGTGCTAAAGGTTGGTGATTTCAGAACGCGACTTGAAGCGGAAAAGATTAAAGTTGAGGTGGAAGCTAGCTACCCAACCAGTTTTATCATTCAGGAAAAAATCAACTTACCTCGATTGGAAAAGGATCTGGAATGACAGGTTCATTTGGAAAGACTTACAAGTTAACGGGGAGCAAAACAATTGAGCTTGTTTACCGTCAAGGGGCAGTAATCAAAGAATACCCCTTCATTTCACGTGTTTCCGAAATAACCAACGATAAAGCTCCCATACAGGTTGTTATCAGTGTCTCAAAACGCAACTTCAAAAAGGCAGTGACAAGGAATCTAATAAAAAGACGTATCAGGGAAGCGATCAGATTGAATAAAACAGATTTGGTGCAGGGCCTGGAGCATTCGAATAAACAACTCGCTATATTTGTGATATACACAGCAAAAGAAGTTCACGACTTTGAGCTGATTGAACACAGAATTAAACGCTTACTCGCAAAAATTATATCCCATGAAATTTAAATTGCTTCTTAAATCCGGACTGATTGCACTCTTTATTGCATTTTTTAGTCATGGCTCGCTGGTTGCCCAAAGCAATGGATTTGAGGTCATTCGCAGCATGGAGCTCATGAGTGAGATCTTTGAGCAATTAGAAAAATATTATGTGGATGATATCGAAACCGGAAAATTGTCCAAAACTGCGATCGATGCGATGTTAAACGAGCTTGATCCCTACACCGTTTATTATCACGAGTCAGACATTGAGGATTATCAACTGATGACGACAGGACAATACGGAGGAATCGGTGCGCTTATCCGAAAAATGGATAATGCCGTATACATTGCTGAACCTTACGAGGGAAATCCGGCGGAGAAAGCAGGTTTACGCGCCGGCGACAAGATCATTGAGATCGATGGAAATAGCATGATCGACAAAAACAGTGATGAAGTTTCGTCCGCTTTGAAGGGGCCAAAAGGCACAACAGTTGCAATATTAGTTGAAAGACCAGATGGGAAACGGGAAAAGTTTTCATTCGACAGAGACGAGATCAAGATAAAGGATGTTCCATACTCCGGCATGCTGAATGAAGAAGTGGGCTACATCAAACTCACGAGTTTCACCAAAACAGCTGCTTCAGAGGTGTTGGACGCGTACAATGCACTCCAGTCGAAAGGAATGAAAAAACTTGTTTTCGACCTTAGAGGAAATGGTGGTGGTTTGTTGATCGAGGCAGTTAAGATCGTAAACATGTTTGTTCCAAAAGATCAGGTTGTCGTTACGACCAAGGGACGTGTTGTAGAAGAAAACCGTACCTATAAAACAATGGGAATGCCGGTGAACCTGGAAATTCCGGTTGTAGTGCTCATTGATGGTGGTTCGGCATCAGCTAGTGAAATTGTTTCCGGCACCCTGCAAGATCTTGATCGCGCTGTAATCGTTGGAAGCACAAGTTATGGCAAGGGACTTGTTCAACGCACACTGGATCTCGATTATGGCTCGAAAATTAAATTGACTATAGCTAAATATTATACGCCATCCGGAAGATGTGTTCAGCGTCTAGAATATTACGACAAGGAAGGGAACGCCAAACCAGAAGAAATTCCTGACTCTTTGTTGACCAAATTCAAAACGAAAAATGGGCGAGAAGTAATTGATGGTCGCGGAATTGAACCGGATGTAGCCGTAGAGCTTGATGAGTACAGTCGACTTACAGCCATGCTATTCGTGAAGAACATCATCTTTAATTATGCTACCGAATATTACTACAAAAACCCTAAGATCGCCGCGGTAGAAGAATTTAGCCTTTCGGATAAAGAATACGAAGAGTTTAAGGCTTATGTTTTGAAACAAGACTTTGATTATTCTACTGCCTCTCAGGAAGCATTAGAGAAATTCAAAAAGATCGCTGAAGAGGAAGGGTTTTACGGTGAATCCGAATCGTATTACAATCAGTTACTAAATGCTGTTAAGCCATCAACGGAAAGAGACCTTAGTAAGTTTGAAGAAGAGATTCGAAGTTTACTTGAAAACGAGATCGTATCTCGATACTACTTTCAAAAGGGACGAGTAGTTCAAGCTTTCAAAGGAGACGAAGCGATCACTGAAGCATTGAATGTTTTAAATGATTTAAATCGCTACAACACTATTCTTGGTAAATAATCGTTATTCTCGAAAGAATTACCAGGAAGAATGACCTCAGCTCTTTTCAAAGATCAAACTATTCATGATCGCTTACATATTCTCGGATTATCCGGAATCGCTGTTGGTTTGATATTTGGCAAAGCCATTTTGAGTATCTCGCTCCTATTCTCACTTTTGAATTTGCTCATCCTGGCGGATTTCAAAAACTATTGGCAAAGACTTAGACAAAATAAATTCCTACTACTTGTGCTGGTCTATTTCGCGTATCATTTTATTACGCTCATCTGGTCGGATGATATTTCCTTCGGACTGCACGATATAAAAGTCAGATCATCCCTAGTTCTGATCCTATTCTTGTTCGCGCTAAAACCTTTGAATGATGATGGGAAACGATTTGTTGCATACATATTCATCGCTTCGATCGTACTTTCCACCTTGATCAACTTCACAAACTATGTCGGCATTATTGGCAATAAAACTTATGATGATATCAGAGGAATGTCCTTGTTTGGTTCTCACGTGAGATTTGCCTTATTAACGGTATTAGGGATAGTTATGACCTTTTATACAAAATTTAGTTTCCCAAAATCATGGTTGCTTAAACTGATATTGATCGTGTGGTTAGTCTTCTACACCTACTATAGTCAGGTAATAACCGGATATCTTACATTATCCGTGGTGGCATTTAGTATGGGGCTGTATTATCTATACCGGTTTAACAAGGTATTGGCTTTTTCTTTATTGATCTTATCATTTCTAGGAAGTACCGCTTTGTTATATGCACTTTTCAGGCCAATGGAACCAACGACAAAATTGAGTGAATTACCTTACGCAACAAAAGAAGGTCATTTGTACTATCATAAACCGAAGAGCATTCAACCCGAAACCGGAGAGCCCACTGAAATAATGATCAGCTGGCAAGAGCTAGAGCGCGAGTGGAATAAAGTATCGGAGATTCCCTTCAGTGATGGACGCGATCTGAAAGGTCAATTCGTTCAAACGACTTTGATACGCTACCTAGCATCCAAAGGACTGAATAGAGATGCTGAGGGAATATCCCAGCTTAGTGCGAAAGACATTCAAAACATTGAAAATGGACATGCCAGTATTTACACGAAGGGGATTCTCGCCAGATGGTATGGATTACGTTATCAGCTGCTAAATAATTCCGATCCCAACGGTCACTCGTTATTGGAAAGAATAGAATTTTGGAAGGCAGGCACAACCATAGCCCGATCGCATCCAATTTTTGGTGTGGGTATCGGTGATATTCAAATGAAATACAATGAAACTTATCGCGAAATGAATTCGATGTTAAAGGTTGAAAACTGGAATCGTTCTCACAATATGTTTCTTACAACATTGATCACGATGGGTATGATCGGTCTATTTCTATTCCTCTGGTTTCATCTGAATTTTGCAATTCAGTCTATTAAACAGCAACAATTGGCCGGGGTGCTAGTGGTGATGATCTTGTTCACATCCTATTTGATCGAAGACACACTGGAAACTCAAGTAGGAGTTAGTTTAGCAGGCTTCTTTCTTGGTTTTTTTAATATTAATCCTGAGAAAAAGTGAAAGTACTCTTTCTAGATACCGTACACGAAATATTATCCAAACGTCTTCAGGAAAAGGGGTTCGAATGTATTCACATGGAAAACTCAGCTCTTGAAAACATTAGATCCGTATTACCTGAAATACATGGCATTGTTATCCGATCCAGGTTCCCAATGGATGAAAAGCTACTTGGAATCGCCAGGAATCTGAAGTTCATTGCCAGATCCGGTGCTGGTATGGAGAACATCGATGTCCCCTACTGCGAGTCAAGAGAAATTACACTTTTTAATGCTCCTGAGGGAAACAGAAATGCAGTTGGAGAACACGCTTTAGGTATGTTGCTGGCTCTATTGAACAAATTGCATACAGGAGATCGTGAGGTGCGCAATGGGTTATGGAGACGAGAGGAAAACCGAGGAATAGAACTGGATGGTAAAACAGTTGGAATCATAGGATTTGGAAACAACGGGAGTGCCTTTGCTAGAAAACTTCGCGGTTTCGACGTTAAAGTATTGGCATATGACAAATACAAGTCAGGGTTTCAGGACAATTTTGTCAAAGAAGCAACTCTTTCAGAGCTCTATGAAAATGCTGATGTAGTAAGTTTTCATATTCCGCAAAATGAAGAAACGATCTTTTTTGCTGATGATGCATTCTTTCATCAATTCAAGAAGCCCATTTGGCTCTTGAACCTTGCAAGAGGTAAAGTTGTAAGAACTTCATCTCTGGTAAATGCGCTAAAATCAAACAAGGTGCTCGGTGCAGGTCTTGACGTATTGGAATATGAAAAAACGAGTTTTGAATCCTTTTTCGAACAGGAGATACCGGCTGATCTGAATTATATCCTACAGAGTGATCGTGTAATTCTAAGTCCACATGTGGGTGGTTGGACAGTTGAGAGTTATTTTAAGCTCAGTGACGTACTTGCCGACAAGATCCTGGAAAAATATGCTAACTAAAAGACCTTAGCAGATTTCCGTAAAACAATTCTTTGCCGGTTGTTGTTTTCATCCAAAGCTCAACCAGCTCATTTCTTCTACCCTTTAAATGCTGATCTGCCAGGGATCTTAGCATATTAAGATCAACTTTAGGAGAGTATGTATTCAATATGAGCAGACTTTTTTCATCAAGGATTCCGGAAACATCTTTTATCAGAGTTTCCAATTTATCCTCTAGCTTCCAGCGCTCATTTTTCTTACCAATTCCCCATGCCGGAGGGTCCATCAATACCAGATTATACTTTTCTGCTCTTCTGCTTGCCCGCTGTGTAAATTTCAGTGCATCCTCATGAACCCATCGAATGTCCTTTAGGTCACTGCTTTGCATATTTTCCGCTGCCCAGGTGATCAATTGCTTTACCGAATCGACGTGCAAAACTTCGGCCCCACAAAAACGTGCAACACAGGACGCGGCACCTGTATACGCGAACAGGTTCAAAAAGCGATCTCCCGGTTCGAGAAACGCTGTGATCAATTCCCAGTTCGCACTTTGTTCGGGGAAAAGTCCAATATGCTTAAATTGAGTAAGGTGTAAATTGAACTTTAACTCTTCATAACTGATATCCCATTGTTCAATGGCATCGGGCTTTAATGGATTCCATTTTCCTTTTTGCGCACCCGATTCGATAAACTCCCAGTGTGCGCGCTTTTTCCATTCATTGAAAGGTAATTCAGATCTAAAATAAGCTTGCACTTCAGGGCGGATCGTAATGATCTTACCCCAACGCTCCAGCTTCTTACCTCCTCCAGCATCTATGAGCTCATAATTCTCCCATTGCGGGGCATAGATACGGGATGCTGACATATTATCTGCGAGGCATTTTTTTGCGTCCACCCATCATTTGTGCCATGCGCATTTGATTCTTCGATGGTGCTCCTTGTAGTTGTTTTTGCATCATGGTGATCTGCTCACGCATTGCTCCGGAAGTGTCCATTTTTTTTGCTTCAGCTAATAAAGCTGATGCCTCCTGACGTCTCCCCGTCTGAACGCAGATACCAGCTAAATGCATTCTGGCAACCGCATTGTCCTGACTTGTTCTTAGCCCCATGCTAATCGCTTTTCTAAGCATTTGTTCGCTTTTAGCGAATCCAAGCTCCTGGGTATTCAAGACCGCCTTTAAAAAGATTACATACGCGTGTTGCTTCTTAGGCAAGAATTGAGGGGCAGTAATACGATCAATGTAATATTTTGCTTTCTCCGTATTACCAAGACGCATTTGATTCAAAGCCAAAATCATGTTTTCATTACGGAAGAACGAAAACCCTAGGATCACTGTAGGCAAGATCATTGTAATTCCCCATCCCCAATATCCCGTAGCGAATAGATAAACTGTCAGAAACAGTGATGAAAGTGTTAATATCGAGCGAATAATAAATCCTAACATAATCAGTCAATTGTTGCAATACATTTTAATTCAATGGCTATCGGTGTCGGAAGAGAATTGATCTCTACCGTAGTCCTACATGGAAGGTTATCCTTGAAGTATTCCGCATAGATCTCATTATAAACTCTGAAATCTCGCTTCATATTAACCAGAAAAACAGTAACATCTACCAGGTTTTCCCATGAAGAACCTGATTCCTCCAGGATCGTACGTACGTTTTCAAAAACGCTTCTGCACTGCGCTGCGAAGTCAAACTCAATGAAATTCCCATTCTTGTCTAATTTCAAACCGGGAACTGCAGAATCAATGTCGTCAGAGCCGGCTACACGCGGTCCAACTCCGCTTAAAAACAATAGATTTCCAACTCTTCTGGCGTGCGGATACAGGCCAACAGGTTTAGGTGCTTTGTTCGTAGAGATTCTGCTTTCTTCAGCCATCTTAACTTTTTTTTGCGAATATACTCGTTATTAGCCGAAAATAGAAGCAACTTACTCAGAGAATGGTACTAAATTTGCTCCATAGTTTCAACGATGAAAACAAAACTAGTTCTATATCTGATCACACTGCTCTTTGGACTTAGCAGTTGCATAGAGATCATTGATGATCTTACTCTGAATCCTGATGGAAGCGGCACCTTTAAGTACAATATCAACCTGAGCTCCTCAAAGGTAAAGGTGAATTCAATTCTTGCACTGGACAGCCTGGACGGAAAGAAAGTTCCTTCAATCGAAGAAATTCAGGAGAGAATTGACAAAATTGCCAAAGAATTACGCATGCAACAAGGTATCACCCAGGTTGTGGTGGATGCAAATTATACAGATTTCATTCTGAAGTTAAGCTTTGACTTTACTTCTCTTGAAGCACTTCAAAATGGTGTCAAAGCAGTGATAAAAATGGAGAGCGGTGACAAGCCCTTGAATCAAATTGACTATAACTGGGTTAGTTTTGAGAATAACGTTTTAAAACGATCAATTCCACAACTCAATTTTAAACAATCCAAACAACTTGACGAAGCAGATCGTGAATTGCTTAAGACAGGATCTTACACCGCCATTACGAGATTTAGCAAGGAAATTTCCGAGTATTCAAATGAGCTGGCAATGCTTTCGAAAAACAAGCGTGCAGTACTGCTTCGCACTGATCCTTATTCATTGATGCAAAACCCGAATCTTCTAGACAACACAATTCAGCTCATCCCTTGATGGATTGTAGATTTTTGTACCTTTGAACTGAATTATTTCATCCATGAAAAGCATATCCGGAATTTTCCTATTCACTACTCTGTCTTTGTTTGCTCAACGTTCTGAAGATCTGGTACCTAGACAAGCTGTAACTGTATTTACACTCAATAATATCAATCTACTTCAGCAGATCTCGCTGGATGATCTGGTTCAATATGAATTCATGGAAGAGCTCCAGCAGGAGTTGTTTGATGGCTCTACCAGTGGAAAAACGATCAAAGATTCCGGGATTGATTTCGACCAAAAACTGAATGTTTTTAATGGTAAAGGAGAAAAGTACACTGTCAATGGCTTCACGTTCGGCATCGCCAATAAAGATCAGTTGTTCGAAACATTCGATGATTTTACACCGGTTGAAAGTCCTTATTCCGGGGTAGAGTTGTATGTATCCTATTTTAATAGGATCGCTATCAAAGGAGACAACGGAATCCTGTTTCGAATTGCACCTACGATGAGATTGGTTGATGAGATCACTGATTCAATCTGGTACGCAAGAGGAAATGATTACCCATGGTACAATGAAGATTTCCAGGAATTATTCAATCAGGTTGAAACACAAGACGAAAATGTTTCTCCTGACATGGAAACAGGAGAGAACACGGTTAATCCTGAAAACAATTATTTACCGGTTGCAGATGAGGATCCTGATCAAAAGACATATTATGAATTAAGAGATTCTGTAGATTTTGCACTACAGGAAAGTTTTATTCGCAGCTTTAGCAAAGAACTTTTCGAGGAAGGAAAAAACCTTTTGAGTATCTCACCGGAATTTAAACAACAATTGACACATAGTTCGGAAGCAATTTTGTTCAGTGATAATTCCAGAAGGATCGAAACGGATGACGAGTTCTGGTATATGAGAAGTCTGTACCCAACACTATTCTATGATGTAAAGGAGCTCTATGAGGATAATATGATCTTAGGGGATCTCAGATTAAGCCCGGGTAATGTCGGTTTCCATATTGATATGCAATACAGTGAAGAGCTTGGCAGTATTTATTCCGAAATGACACGGTCCAAATTTGATAAGCATATTGTAAAATACTTACCTAAGGACGCTTCAGCCTTTTTCACTTACAACATTGACATGCTTCGGGCCTATAGAGAAACCTACAATATATTGGTCCCAATTCTTGAGAAATCTGATGACATGAACGTAGCCTCTGATCTTATGATCATGGAGCTTTTGGATATCTTGTTGGATGAATCCGCAGTATTTGGAGCATACAAAGGAAGTATGTTTGGTACATACTCGGATATCAAAAAGATCAAAACCAAGAAGATCATTTTTGATTTCAACGAAGAAACATTTGAGTATACGGAGCAAGAATTAGAGGCTGAAGAGGATATGCCACTATTTACAGTTGGGTTTACCACAGATAGAACAGACCTTATTGAAAGAATTCTGAAAAGAATGACCAAGCTCAATATGGAAATGACACGTAAGGACGATTTTTGGATAATCGAAAATGCCATTCTCAATGCTGCTCCGGTTTACCTGATATTAAAGAACGATCTTTTACTGCTAACTAATGACAGCGATTTCGCCGAAAACTACAGTAACGGGTATCCTTCGAATATGATTGAAAAATCAGTCATAAAAGAAGCAAAAAAGAGTGGAGCTCTCTATGGTAGGATCGACCTTGATGATGCTATCGCTAAACTGCCAAAAGAACTTTTCTCGGAGAGAGAAAACAATGTGATCGATGTTGTTAGAGGGAAGAACGGGATCGTGGAAATCACTTCATCAAAGACTACACCTACAGGTACTTCTTTTGACCTCAACTATTCCTACGAGGCAGACATGAATGATTCCGGAAGATATATTCTTGACTTGATCAATAGCATTTACGTGATCTCGAAATAAATGGCGAAAAAATTCGGTCTGATCGTACTTCTTGCGATCTTATTCATACTGGTACTAATTTTCAAGCCTTGGAGGACCGAAGAAAAACTACCTCCACGATTTTTCGATCGTTTACCTGAAGCGGATATTATTGGAAAAACCAATGTGCTGGATCTCTCCAGATCTCTGCAGGGTACTATGTATTATTACAAAACTCCCATGAGGGAGTTTCTGTCTCACGAATTTATTCTGAGTCAAAGCAAAACATATGGACTAGATCTCCAGAAACCTGCTTTTTTCTTTTTGAATCAAACTGATTGGGCTTTGCAGGATATCGGTGTCATGTGTTTCGTTTCCGATAGCAGCAAGCTAAGACTTGGTTTAGAGAAGATAAAAGTTCTGAGTTCACTCCGAGACACTGTAATTGCCGATCTAAAAACGTATTATGACCCAAACAGATCGATCTATGCTACCTACGGTGACGATTGGTTTCTGCTCTACAATGGGAATAATTACAATAAGCTCATAAAGGGAGTGACGGAGGCACAATTAAATGAAATTCCGCCCAAATGGAGGGACTTCCTGAACAGCTCTATTTATATGCGTTCTGGAACTATTATACAGTTAAAGTTCCCTGAGCTCACCGAATATGGTGTCGAATCCGTAAGTCTCTCTATGACTAACGATTCAACTAATGCTTATTTTGAGACGATCGTGCATTCAACTGATACCCTATGGTTCAGTTTAAAAAATGAAGGAGGTCCATCCTATGAACAACAGGAGTTTACCAGCAATCTGATCAATTTACATCTTGATATATCTCGTCTTAAAAATGATCCAAATGATCCGTTCTATAAACTAGTCTCCCGAATTGGACGCAAGATACATTTTCCGGTTTCTGAATTTTTAAAAGCATGGGAAGGAGACATTGCAGTCAGACAGGGGGGATACCATGTTTCAAAAGAATTCTTTATAGAATCAGAGCTAGATGAAGATTTCAATGTTACGGAAGTACAGAAAAGTCGAAACGTAAAGGTTCCCGGCTACAGTATTTATATGAGTACGAACCAATACCGGGATCAATTTCTTTACAAGCTTATTTCTAAAGGTCTCTTAACCGAAGACCAGGATAGGTACAGATTTATCTTTTCTCCCCCACTTCATTTGAAGAAAGGCATGAATAACCTTCAATTACATACAAGCTCATATACCCCAAAACTTATTCAGGACACCGTTAATCAGGTTTTTATACGTCACAATTATTCACGTATAGAAGGACTGATCGATTCTACAAAAGCGAAGGCAGTTTATGGTCGAATAAAAGTTCCTTTGAGTAACTACATCAAGGATTACATACCTGCTGCGGGTCAATAAATGAGCAGGACCCACGTGCCAAAACAAAACATAAAACTTTTGTCTTTACACATCAAAATGTAGATAAGTATGCTTATTAAAAATCGTTTTTCTGAAAGAATTAAAACTATCTTTCTTGGAAAACCAACCGCATGCCTAAAAAGAAAAAAATCTTCGTTCTAGACACTTCCGTTCTGCTTCACGACCACCAATCTATCACCAACTTTGGTAATAACGATGTGGTTGTACCCATTACAGTATTGGAAGAACTGGATAAATTCAAGATCGGAAACGACACAAAGAATTTCTCAGCGAGGGAAGTGATCCGCTTCATTGATAAGCTTTCCGGTAGTCATAGTTTGCAAGACTGGATTCCGTTAGGTGATGACCTTGGCAAATTCAAAGTGGCGATGGACGGCGTTCCCGGAACAATGAATGCGGAGGACATCTATGCACGGGGAAAGAATGATCATAAGATCATCAATTCGGCTTTGCACACGAAGGAACTGAATTCTACAAAAGAGGTGATCCTCGTAACGAAGGATATCAATCTTCGGATCAAGGCAAAAGCGCTCGGATTGAAAGCCGAAGATTACCTTACGGGTAGAGTTTCTAACGACAATATACAACCAAGCAGTGTTAAACTGATCGAGAATGTGGAATCTGATGATATCCGCCATTTATTTACAAAAGGACAAATAGATGAAAATGGCATTCTGGGAGATCTTAAAACACCAAATGGATACTATATACTCAAAAATGGAAACTCTTCCTCTCTCGCCGTTTATAACAGCTTTTTGGACAGAATAGAGCGCGTAGAGAAAGAATTCGTTTATGGAATCAAACCTAAGAATGCAGAACAAGCTTTCGCTTTTAATGCACTCTTGAATGATAATGTAAAACTCGTGGCCTTGCAAGGCGTTGCAGGTACCGGGAAAACGTTATTGGCCCTTGCCGCGGCTCTTGAACAGAATAAGAAATATCAACAGATCATTTTGGCAAGACCCATTGTTCCTTTATCCAATAAAGAGATCGGCTTCCTTCCGGGTGATGCTAACGATAAGATCAGTCCATACATGGAACCTCTATGGGATAACCTGAAGTTCATCAAATCGCAATTCGGTGAGAATGAGAAAAAGCACAAAGCGATCAGTGAGCTCGAAGAGAGCGGAAAAATCCTGATCACGCCTCTGGCCTTCATTCGAGGTCGTAGCTTGTCAAATATTATGTTCATCATTGATGAAGCTCAAAACCTTACTCCGCATGAGATCAAAACGATCATTACACGTGCCGGCGAAAATACCAAGATCGTGTTCACAGGGGATGTGCATCAAATTGACACGCCATATTTGGATGAAAACAGTAATGGTTTGGCTTATCTCGTAGATCGTTTAAAAGGGCAATCACTGTTTGCCCATATCAAACTGGAAAAGGGTGAGCGATCAGAGTTGGCTAATCTTGCCAACGAATTACTTTAATCAAAGTATAGTCGTCCGTTTATCCATTCAGGATCAAGTTCGGCACCCTGTTTCTTATAAAAGGTAATGGCCGGTTCGTTCCAATCGAGAACTTGCCAGTCCATGCGTTTATAGCCTCTTTTCACCGCCTCATTTCGAACAAGTTCGAATAATTCATTCCCTATATTGTGGCGTCTATATTCCGGCCTAACGTAGAGATCTTCCAGGTATATACATCTTCCCCTCCAAGTGGAATATGATACGTAATAGAGTGCAAATCCTACAATACTTTCTTCGGAAGTTGCCACAAATGCCTCGCAAATGGGATCAGTGAACAAATCACGTCGTAACGATTCAACTGTATTGATCACGCTATCTGGAGCTCTTTCATATTCTGCCAATTCACGTATTAAACCGTGAATCCCAACTTCATCTCCTATTTCTGCTACGCGATATTGAATCATTATTGAACTCCGGCAAGGTTAAATCTTAGACGAAGACCTGTTGACAAGTTACCGGTTGGATAAGATGTCGCGATACGAGGTGTATTCAAGGTCTGATCATAATAGAACTGAACAGTAAGGTTGTTCGTTAGATTGTAATCCGCAGAACACTTAATTGAAACTACACGCTGACCCGCTGTTGCCTGATTGGTATTCTCAACGATCTTTCTGATCACAGTCAAATTATCGCGGAATGATACATCAACTCTAACGTTCAGATCGTTCTCCTTAATGTTTTTGAAAGGCAATTTCACTTTTCCGAAACGATATCCAGTACCTACGACCCACTCACTTCCTAATACTTCAGTCACCTGGTTGTTATTCAATGAGAGCGTTGCAGAGCGATCCTTCTTATACTCGAATTTTGTGATCAATCCCTGTCCTTTGATCGTCCAGGTTGCATCTAAGCCGATTAGTGGAGAGAATCTTTCTGTGATCGCTACATTCTGCACCTGCATTCCTGCGATGAAGTTATTGTTCAAATCTCTTGCAGTAGCATCACCGTTCGCATCGAATGCTGCATTCAAGTTCGTTTGCATTCCTGATACTGAAACTGTGGAGCTATATGCGTGACGCATTACGAAATTTCGAACGTACTTCTTCATAAACTCGAAATTCTTCAATCCATTATAATTTACCGACCAGTTCGGAAGAGGAATGTTTCTGATCGGGTCAACATTCTTCTCATTAATACCACGATTCGTGTACGACGTAAGGAAAGATCCTATGACTACCTCTTGCTGAGAGCCGGAGTATCCATTGTAATATCCTGATGACAACGCACTGGAGTTCGCATTTGCTGCTCCCAACAAAGTAGACACTGATTTTCTATTGTTCAATAGCTGATCAAACACTGACGATTCGTATTCTTTTCCGATCAACGCAAATGCCGAGCTGAGTGAGACATTAGAGTACGTTAACGTAGAAATGTTCACTTCACTTTGATTCTCATACTGGCTTGTTAAGTCGTTCCATCTGTAGAAAGAACTTCTATTATTTGAATACGTCCTAGTGAATGTCATTTCAATTGACAGATCCTTAAGAGGTTCGAGTGTGGCACGAATATTCAAGTTCTCTGAATGGTTCTGAGTATACTGACGATTCAGATTTTCATTTTGAACCAACCAATTATTTGTATTCGCAATTGTCGCGATATCGTAACCATTTTGCTTTCCAAAAAGGTTGTACGGTTGCTGACCAAAAACAAAGCCTGATAATCCCGTGTCAAATGATCGGTTTAATCCAAGTACAGACGACTCCTGATTGTATCCAGGTAAAAGTGTACCATCGGTGATTGCATAGGTACCAGAAACATTTCTAACCGACATTAGCACGCGAGCAGCAAATCCTGTAACTGGATGTACTTTACCATTACGTTTCTTTCTGGCCTCTTCTCTCTTCTTCTTGCGTTCTTTTCGACGTTCCTTTCTCTTCTTTTGACGAAGCTCCTTCTTGGTCATTTCTGATTCAGGCTTTTCGTCCTCAGGTGAATCCGCCTCCTCGTCTTTCTTATTATTTGAATTGGAATCGTCTACATTATTACCTCTACTATTCAACTGACCGCGAACATTGGTTCTAGGATTACTTGTACGACCGTTCATGTTCACACGTTTTAGTAGTGGAACCTTATTGTACAAGTTCGTGAAATTCGCTTGAGCAGTCATATTAACATTTCTACTGTTCTGAATCAC
>SBGS01000246.1 GCA_006226555.1 Bacteroidota bacterium | reverse complement strand
AATACCTTCAGGAATGAATTCCTTGAAACGAATAGCTACGAGTTTTTTGATTACCAGTTCTATCTGATGAACGGAGATACATCAAAAAATACCTACAAAGCGTTTTACCGAGAGCGAATTGACAGACGATCGGACAGTACGGAATTGCAGCTTGCAGCAAAGGCGCGATCTACAGGACTCGAATTAGGTCTTAACAGATGGAGAAATCAGCGCTTGACAGTGATCACAAGTTACAGGGAATTACGGGCAATTGATTCTAACCTGATCTCGGTTACGCCGGAGAATACCTTATTGGGTAGAGTTGACTATGAGGTAAATGCCTTAAAGGGAGCATTGCGATGGAATACCTTTTATGAAATCGGTTCCGGGCTTGAACTGAAAAGAGAATTCCTATATATCAAAGTGAATGATGGTCAGGGAATTTATACCTGGATCGATTATAACAATGACGGTATAAAGGATCTGAATGAGTTCGAGATAGCGCAATTCGTCGATCAGGCAAGCTATATCAGAGTATTTACCCCAAGCAATGAATATGTGAAAACATATTCTAATGAGTTCAATCAATCCATTTTCTGGAAACCGGAACGCATTTGGGCGCGAAAAAATGGTGTCCTGAAACTGTTGTCTCGTTTCTCAGATCAGTTGACGGTCAGAATGAAAACAAAAACGAATGATTTCGACCCGGAGCGATCATTCAACCCCTTCTTCACGAGGATCACTGATACCAGCTTGATCTCTAACAACGCTAACATTAGAAATGCGGTATTCTTCAATCGAACATCCAGTATTTTCGGAGCAGATTATATCTATCAGCGCAATGCTTCAAAGAGTTTATTGGCAAGTGGATTTGATGCGCGCAGTAATGCATTTCATGAGATCGTTCTGAGATGGAACCTGAAACGAAAATATACATTGAAGCTATCCGGAAAAACGGGAAGAAAGGAATCCAATGCGGACTACACGAGCGGTAGAAATTTCAACATAACTTATTTCTACCTCGAACCGAGCTTCATATACCAGCCAAATACGGTTTTCCGATTGACGCTGGACGGTAGAATGTCAGAAAAACAGAACGCACTCGAGTTGGGAGGTGAACGAGCTACGGTAATGGAGCTGGGCACGACCATGAAATACAATCAGGCCGAAAAAGGGAGCTTGCAAGCGAGCTTTAAGAGCTTGAATATCACCTACAACGGAGAACAAAGCTCCTCTTTGGGGTTTGAGATGCTGGAGGCGTTAAAGCCGGGGTTAAACCATACCTGGTCTTTGGGTTATCAGCGATCGATCTCCAGAAATTTACAGCTTACCATTCAATATCTCGGGAGAAAATCACCGGAGAATCGAGCCATTCATTCAGGTGGCATGGAGTTAAGAGCCTTTTTCTGATCTATTGTCAACTTCCTGCGATCGGTGAACCGAAAATTCCGACAGCAAGCTCAAGCCATAGAAGAAGAATAAACATGAAAAGTGATATCAAAGAGATGAGTCGACTTTTTTTGGATTGAAACATTCTAAGAAAGAATTCCATAAGTGCTCCTGTTCCAAACAAAATAAGGCCTGCCACGATAAAATCCGAAAAAGACCAGCGAATTTCAGTCGAAAAGGTCATTCCTGCTGCCGGTATAAATAATAAGAATGAGGCACATAACAGGATAATAACAAAACGCTTATTGGATGACTTTAAGAGGCCGGTTGTATTTTTCATATAATGTAAACGGAATTTATACTGTTTTATTTGAGGTGAAGGATTTTGTTTGTCACAAACTAGAATTCATATCTTAGCTTGATGCTGAGATCGATTGTTCGAAATATATGCTGGTGCTTTTTACTATTGACGGGCTACTCAAGTGCGCAGGATACGATCGTATTGAATCCGGAAATAACTACCGGGAGATCTATTGCAGATCGGTTTCACATTTACACCTTCAATGAAGACCTTTCGTTAAAGGATTTTGATCCGGAACGTTCGAGAGATATGCGTTCTAAGATGAGTAATTCCGTTGAGAACTTTGATTTCACAGCTAAAACCTACTTCATTGATTTTGTGCTGATCAATCGGGACACCATAGATCAACGCATTGTCCTGGAAACAGCCCGTCCGATAACAAATGAAGTGTTTTTACGGACGGTTGATGGTGATCTTCAATTATCCGGGGATGCCACTCCTTTCAAACAACGAGCAATACCTGTTCAGGAATCTGCTTTTCCAATATTACTTAAAGCAGGAGCAGCCCAGAGATTTGTCCTGCGGATAAAAAGCGATGGTGAATCTCTGACCATACCCATGCGTTTTTGGGATAATGATGGCTTTTATCATCACGTTGGTACGAAGTGGTTTGTATACGGTATTTACTACGGTATTTTTCTGTTCGTGATCCTCATCTATTTTACGTTTTATATCCAGCTCAAGGATCGATTGTTCCTCACATATAGCTTCTACGTTTTTTTCTCGGGATTTCTACAATTCGCTCTGGATGGCTACATGTATCGTTTTATTTTTCCTGACGGAGGATACTGGGCAGATCATGCTGTGATCATTGTTGCAGGGATAGCAGTTTTCTTTGCGTTGAGATATGCATCAAGTTATCTGGGGCTAAGAGATACTGGCAAACGGATCATTAGTATAATAAGTGGCGTAGTGCTATTCACTATCCTGATTTCCCTTTTCGAAGGCTGGATCATGGAGTTGTCTTATGTACTGATCAACCTCATCAGCCTGATCGCAGTGTTAATCTTGTTGGTTATTTCTTTTCAAGCGCGAAAACGCAATCCGAATATTAGTCCGCTTTATCTTATCGGTATATTGGCTCTGTTAACGGGAGCCATCATATTCATATTGGGAAATTCAGGTGTTTTTCCTTCAATTGAGATCACACAGTATGGTTTGAAAGCCGGAGCTCTAACCGAAACAGTATTTCTGTCTATCCTGATGGCGGGTAAGTACAAGGCATTGCAGAAGGAAAAAGAAGAGGCACAACGACAACTCGTTAAGGAGCTGGAGGAAAAGAATAAGTTCATTACGGAGTCCAATGTGAGACTGGAGGAGGAAGTGAAGCAACGTACTAAGGAGATTGAACAAAATCGCCAGGAGCTGAAGGATAAAAACGAGGATCTGCTTTCAAGTATCAAGTATGCAGAACGTTTGCAACAGGCTTTACTTACAGATAAACGCAAATTTCAATCAGTATTTAAGGATTCTTTTATTTTTTTCAGGCCAAGGGACATTGTGAGTGGAGATTTCTTCTGGGCGGATGAGATCAAGCCCAACAAGATATGGCCGAAAGGTTTGAAGGTCTTTGCTGTTGCAGATTGTACCGGTCACGGTGTGCCTGGAGCGTTTGTAAGCATAGTGTGCAACAACTTATTGAAGCTGGCTGCTACAAGTCCCGAGGTCAATTATCCTGGAGAGGCCTTAGAGCTCATTGATAAAGAGTTGCAGATCATTTTCAATAAGGATCGTTCGGATGCGATCAAAGATGGAATGGATGTTTCACTCGTTGCCATTGATCCTGATCAGAATCGATTGTATTTTTCAGGAGCGCGGAACAGCTTGCTCATATCTAGGGAAGGGCAGGAGCTAGTGCTGGAAGCGACAAAGCGATCTGTTGGTTACACAGAGGATGCAACGATCGAGTTTACCACAACCATGTTTCAGCTACAAAACGGAGATATGGTCTTTGCTTTTTCGGATGGTTTTCCGGATCAGTTTGGAGGCGAAAAGGAGAAAAAGTATTTGTCAAAAAGACTTCGTTCCTTTTTGTGTCATAATTCAAAACTTCCGATGTCCGAACAGGAAAGTGTGTTGTCAGCAGAATTTGAAGCCTGGAAAGGTCGTCTTGAGCAAATAGATGATGTTCTCGTTGTTGGATTACTGATCTCTTCTTAGCGGGAATAGGATCCAATCACTTAAAAACGAAGATATAGATCAGTAGCCATACAGAGATAAAGAACATGCCCGGTAGCAATACTTGCTTGATCTTTTTCGGTTCAGCCTTTGTGATTACGAGATAGAGTATGTAGATCAGAAAGATCGCTATCATCACCAATGGTATTCCTATTCTAATTGTTGGCATTTTATGGTATAAGTTAGTTTTGCTCGTTTATTGCGCGATTATACATGTCGTAGATCATACCATCGGATAGACCGATTTTTGGAACAATGATCTCGTTACATCCCAATTGTTTCATGATATAGAGATAGATATCCAGCGCGGGAACCAATACATCCGCACGATCGGGACGAAGCTGGAAGCGATTGATCCTTTGGTTCAGCGGTAGCGCATCCAATTCATCTCTTAATCCTTGAATTTTTTCAATATTGATAGGCTCCATGTGCCCTGCTCCGAGCATTTTATGTGTCTTGTTGATATTACCACCGGTACCGAAGATCTGATGTACCTCGTTAAGATCAACATGGGAGGAAAGCCATTCTTTTACTTCTTCCCAAATATTTGCGGCAGCCTTCCCTTTCAGCAATCGGAGCGTACCTACCTGAAAAGAACGAGCGGCAACGCGTGTCCCTTTCTCAAAAACACTGACCTCCGTACTACCACCTCCAACATCGATCACAAGGAAGGGTTTAGATTTATCAAAATCAAGGAGCATAAATGTTCCAAATATCAGCTCAGCTTCCTCGTCTCCGGAGATTACTTCAATATTCACACCGGTCTGATCCAATATGGCCTGTCGAATTTCGGCGCCATTTTCAGCTTCCCTCATGGCAGAAGTTGCACATGCACGCAATTCGCGCACATCAAAAATTTCTGTGATCAGCTTAAAGGCTTCAATACTCTTGATGAAATCAGCCTCTTTCTTTTCAGAAATACGCCCGTTTTCAAAAACTTCTTCACCAAGACGAAGGGGAATTCTGGAATAGGAAACTTTTGAGATAAAGGTACTGTTATCGTCTGTAGAAACTTCACCAACCAATAAGCGCGCAGCGTTGGTTCCTATATCAATTGCTCCGAATTTCATTCACGATAAAGATACGGCTTTTACAGGGCTGAAGTCGTGTTGTTGATAGAATGTGAAAAAATAGCATAGGAATCAAAGGAACAAAATTACCCAAGTTCCATGTAAATCATCCCCCGATAAGCCTTCTGTTGCGGCCTAGCGATTCATATGTATAGCTTACCTATAGAAAAAGTATGGATAAAGTATGAATAGTGTATGAAATGCAGCACAAAACGTTTGGAGAATAAACGAAATGGGATTCCAATTATATCTTTTACTTCTTTCTGAAGAAGATCTTGATCGGTACTCCGGTAAAATTAAAGTGTTCTCTCAATCGATTTTCCAGGAAACGCTTGTAAGAATCCGTCAGATACTGAGGTAAATTACAGAAAAAGGCAAATGCCGGTGCGTGAGTTGGTAGCTGTTGCACATATTTGATCTTGATATATTTACCTTTCACAGATGGTGGTGGTGTCGCCTGGATGATCTCCAGCATGATCTCATTCAGCTGAGAGGTCGGGATCTTTTGCGTACGGTTGTGGTACACTTCCATAGCCGTTTCGAGGGCTTTGTGGATCCTTTGTTTGGTGATCGTAGAAGTAAATATGATCGGAACATCTCTAAACGGAGCCAACTGTTCACGGATCTTATCTTCGAATTCCTTGGTAGTCTTATTGTCTTTTTCGATCAGATCCCACTTATTTACTAAAACCACTACACCTTTCGAGTTTTTTTCAATGATGTAAAATATGTTCAGGTCTTGCTTCTGAATTCCATCCTGAGCATCGATCATGAAAATACACACGTCTGAATTCTCAATAGAACGCACCGAACGAAGCACCGAATAGTATTCAATATCTTCAGTAACCTTCGCTTTTTTACGGATTCCTGCCGTATCGATCAGTACAAAGTCGAAACCAAACGCTTTGTAGCGGGTATTAATGGAATCACGCGTTGTTCCGGAGATGTCGGTTACGATATTTCTTTCCTGACCAGTAAGGGCATTTACAAGTGAAGATTTACCAACATTAGGCTTTCCGAC
>SBGS01000289.1 GCA_006226555.1 Bacteroidota bacterium | reverse complement strand
GTTACATTTTTTTACGAAGATGGCAGTAAACAAACGTTTACGACAAATGAGTATTTAACATTCAATGAGTACTTTTTTGACAAGGAATTTGACTCAGTCACAGTCTCAAAGAAAGGGTTGTCCAAGAAAATAAGTATCGAGAACATTAGCTTTTACGATTACAGAACATACAAGATCCCAATGTATGCAACCTACAATGTACCAGGTGTTCACTCTTTGAAAAAAGGGACTAAATATTTCCTTACAGCTGATCAATCAGGACTGGAAGGAGCAAAGGTTTACTACAGATTTACATCGAATAGTGCCAATATAACGAAGACAAAGTGGGTGTGGAGCCAGAGCTTCCCATTACAAAATGGTGTTGTGATCCCGGATGATGATGGGTTTTATGAATTCTTTATATCCGTTCCGGTGCACACAGAAAAAATTATTCTTCGCAACGTCCGTTTGAACATCGCAGAATAGATTAAAGGTTTTCACTATCTTCAAACACTCGAAAAGATAATTACAATGATCACGATCTTAAAGAACAATTGGCACCATTTAGCCATACTTGGAATTTTTGTTTTTCTAACATTATTCTACTTCTCACCTGAATTCGATGGGTATACCATCAGACAACACGATGTTGAGGCGCACAAAGGGATGTCGAATGAGATCGTTTATCATCGTGAAGTGTATGGTGAAGAACCGCAGTGGACAAATTCAATGTTCGGAGGAATGCCTGCTGTTCAGGTTTCTACCATATATGAGGGAAATATTTTTCAGCGTATTATCATTGCGTTTCTAGGAGGTTTAGGGGTACCGGCAGCAATATTTTTGTTGCACTTGATCGGGTTCTATATTCTTAGTCTATGCCTTAAGATCAAACCTTGGATAGGTTTGTTTGGTTCTATTGCATTCGCATTGGCAAGTTATGAGATCGTTATTCTTCAGGCTGGTCACAATTCGAAAGCTACGGCGGTTGCCTTTATGGCACCTGTTCTCGGAGCCTTTATAATGGCCTATCGCAGAAATTGGAAATGGGGCGCGGTATTATCGGCTTTGTTCATGTCTTTCGAGCTTGCGGCCAATCACCTACAGATCACCTATTACCTAGGATTTTTATTGTTAGGGCTAGGGATATACTTCTTTGTTGAGGCGATCATGAAGAAGAACTTCAAGTCTTTTATGTTTGCCACTGCCGGATTGATCGGTGGATATGCTGTTGCATTGCTGATCAATTACGGAAACCTTACGTTAACGAATGATTATGCCAAGTATTCGATGCGTGGAGTAAACGACGTAACAATAGGACCTGATGGAGAAGAGGAGGTAGCTCAAAGTACCGGACTGGATAAAGATTACATTACCAATTGGAGTTATGGAATTGGCGAGTCATTTACGCTTATTTCTCCTTATGTTAAAGGTTCTCACACGGCTACGCTCGGCACAACGACCTTTGCCGAAAAAGTTGATAAAGTCGATCTCACACCTAAAGAACGGAAGACTGTGTTGGATCTGCCGGTATATTGGGGAGAACAACCGATGACCTCAGGTCCGGTATATCTGGGCGTTTTGTCTGTATTCCTGGCTTTGCTCGGTCTCATCTTCCTGAAGGATAGATTGAAGTGGGTCATTTTTGGGATTTCAGTACTCGCTTTGATGTTATCATGGGGTAAGAACTTCATGGGGTTAACAGATTTCTTCATCGACAATTTCCCAATGTATAATAAGTTCCGAACAGTAACTATGATCCTTGTTCTTTTGGAGCTTTGTATTCCTCTACTGGCAATTTGGACGCTTCAAAGACTGTATGAGAACAGGGAAGAAATTAAACAAGAGAAGAAGAAGTTTATCTATTTCTCTTCAGGCTTTCTTGCATTTATTTTGATCGTTCTCTTTATGGGATTGGGAGATAATTACACTTCACAAGGGGATTATGATATCCAGGATCGCTATCGAAATGGGATGCTGGATCAAATTGCAAACATGGATCCGGCTGTTTTGAAAGAGCAGTATGGAATCGATATGGCGAATACACAGCAGGTTAGTCAATTCGTTGATATGCAGATGGAGCCGATTCAGCAAGGATTTGAAGGATTGAAAAAGGTAAGAAAGGAGATATTTGTTTCCTCTATGACACGCACATTCGTATTCTCTTTATTTGGAATAGGAGTGATCGCATTGTTTTTCTTTTCATCGATCTCACCGATTTATCCGACGCTTGCAGCTTCTGCTTTACTGTTGATAGACCTTGTTGGAACCGACCGAAATTATCTTGGAACAGAGACACAGTCGAATGGTAAGTATGTTCACTGGATAGAAAAGGAAGAGGCCTTCTATCCATTAAGCAGTACCAATGCGGATGAGCAGATCCTTCAAATGGAGGTTGCTTCGGATCCTGCTGTTGCAAAAGCAGTTGCAGAAGGTGAAAAAAGAGGAAAAGAAAAAGCGGAAAATCTGGGATATGTTGGTGCGGCAAAACGTCGTGTGGTTGACAGTTATCGATTCCAGGCGCTGAACTATGCAACGAATTATAGAGTTTTTGATTTCAATGGTGGTTGGAATAGCTCTCGTCCAGCATATTTCCACAAATCACTTGGTGGATACCACGGTGCCAAGCTTAGAAATATTCAAAACCTTTTCGATTTCCATATTTCACGCACAAACAATAAGGTGCTTGATATGATGAATGTGAAATACATCATTCAGGGAGAAAATATGAGACCGAACCCAACTGCATTGGGCGGTGCATGGTTTGTTCAGGAAGTGAAAACGGCAAAAGATCCAAATGAAGAGATCCTTTCATTAGGTTCGAGATTTAAACTGACAAAGGAAGGAGAGGGACAATTAGTGATAAACGGATCTGCTACAAACGAGATCAGTGTGTTCGGAGGAGAGGAGATGTTATACGTTCAGAATGGCGATTCAATAAATATTCCTCTTTCGAATGGTATAATGCCGGGAATGGAAGTTTATTTTGTTGCAGATGCCTTAGGGAATACCAACCTTGTTCCGAAACAAACACTTGAAATAGATACAGCAAGCTCGTTTAAGCCTTTGGTGAAAATTGTATTGGAAGATCGCTTTGAACCTGCCACGACCGCTGTAATGTTGTCTGATGAGGCTAGTAAATTGAGCAAGAAGAAATTTGATGCACAAGGTACGATCAAAACAGTTTCTTATAGACCGAATCATTTGACCTATGAGTCAGATTCCAAATCTTCTCAACTTGCGGTATTCTCAGAAATATACTATCCGGATGGGTGGACTGCGCTGGTTGACGGTAAGGAGCAAGATATTTTGAAGGTAAATTATTTACTGAGAGGTCTGGAGTTAACTCCTGGAAAGCATAAGATCGAGTTTCTTTTCGATCTACCGAAACTTCATAAGTCTAATACTTACGCAAGAATTGGTACCGGCTTGATCCTTCTGCTGATCATATTGCTTGGGTGGATGGAGTACAAAGGAAAAAAGGTAGAAGCAACTAAATAAGCTCATTAATAGCTTCTACGAGTTCACGTTCTCTCCTTTCTAGAGAGAAGTTATCTGCTATTCGGTTTCTCCAGTATTCAGGTGAATGATAACCATTATTTGCAATGGCTTCATGAACGATTGATTGCAATTCCTCAATGCTTTTGTGTTTGAGAATGAGTCTTTCATCTCCAACGATCAAGGGCATCGCACCAACATTTGATACGACAGGAATACATCCTGATAACATCGCCTCGCACAAGGCATTCGGAAAGCCTTCGCTCATAGATAATTGAAAATAGAATTGTTTTGCCGCCAGAAATTTGGGTATTTCGTTGTGTGGCATGTTTCCGATTCCTACGACATTTGACGGTAGATCTTCCAGTTTGTCTCCTCCGACAATGTAAAATGTTGCTTCAGGCATTTTTTTAGCAAGGTCGAGCAAGAGATCTATTCCTTTTAATTTAAATCCAAATCTCGAATTTAAGTTCGCACCAATAGTGACGAATGAGAGCGCTTCTTTATCGCTAATGAACCATTTCTCTGAGCGGTAGCCGTTATAGATTACTTTGTACGGAGTGTTTATTCCCGGGCAAAAAAACTTATAACCCTGGTTGGGATAATCTTCGGATGTATATGAGTAGTCTGTGAAAACCAGATTCTCTGAAACCGGTAGTAGTAGAGATGAGTTTTTATAGCTCCATTTCACAAACTTTTTGAGCATCGGAAGGTAGAAAGCGCCATAGCGTATAGAAGGAAAACCAACGGTGTCTGTACCACCCAATACGATCACTGATTTCTTTCGAAATACCTTTCCGAAAATCGCAGGAAGCCATGAATGGTAACCGCCGAATTGACTTACAAAAAGATCTGTTTTTCCTAATCGTGCTATGATATAAAAGAACTGTCCGAATAAGCCCTTGATGACGTAGTGTTTTTTGGAAAGGTCAATATACTTCACAGTTAGGTCAAAATGACGCGAAAGTATTTCAATATCCTTTTGTACAAAGGAAGAAAGCCCAATATGGAAGTAGGTTATGCGTTTCCTTTCCGGCATTAAAGAAAGCGCGCTTTAAGATTTTGAAGCGTTTTTTCCACTTTACCGACCTTATGAAAATCAGTGATCTCTCCATCTCGTATCAACACGATACGCAAGTAGTTTGGATGATTCATGTGGATCGAGTAGGGGCATATCGATTGAACCTGGAAGCCATGAGGATAAGTATTGTTCAAAAGGTCCTGCATTGAAAGTGACTGATCTATGATCTGCAGATCCTGGGGTCTGTTTTTTCTTACCCAGTGCAGAGCGTTCGGTTCAGGAATATTGATCAGCACTTTCGTACTTGGTTTACATACCTTCGCCACGTTTTCAAAAAGTCGTGAATGTTGTTCTACCGGAATATGCTCAAGTACATCAGGGAATACAATAAAGTCGAATTGAATATCTGATGTGAAATCAGACATATCGTTAACGATAAAATCAGCGTTACTCTGAGGGTTTAGTTTCTTAGCTGTGGCGATACTTTCCGGAGAAATATCAACACCAAGAAACTTTCCTTGAGGAGTAGATTTTATGATCAAAGAGCTTACTGTTCCGATCCCACATCCAATCTCAAGAACATTCGAATCGCTTTTTAGACCAATATTTCTAAGGTTTTGATGAATGATCCTGTGTCTTGTTGAAACTCCGATCTTAGACTGATGATCAACATATTGATCATAGAACTCTTTAACTTCTTCTTGCGCCATAGGTTAACGAAGGTAACTAATTTATTTTTTTGATTTGTGTTACGCTCCTTTAACGAACGCCCTAATCTCAAGTGTGTGCACTTTGTCAACCGTATTGGCTGTAACTGTGACCGTTTTTATGATCTCGTTTACCTGACCCGGTTTTGGATGAAATTTCACTTCGATCACATCACTTTGTCCCGGAGGAATTGGCTTCTCCGGTTTTTTAGGCATTGTACAACCGCAACTCGCAGCAACGTTCTCTATGATCAAAGGTTTATTTCCGGTGTTGGTAACCGTAAACTGAGTAATATTGTCCGAATCTGGACCGACATCTCCAAAATCGTGTTTTAGTTTATCGAATTTGAGTGTCGTAGATTTAGCCGCAAGTTCTTTCTCACGAGCTTTCTCTTCTTCCTGAATGGCTTTTAATTCAGCTTCCAGTTCTTCGTCAGTTACCGCGTCAGAAGCAATCGATGAAACGATCTCTCCATTTTGTGGTGTTACATCACTGCTGCTGTCTGAACATGCAATCAGGGTAGTAAATACCGTAATCGAAACAATTATCTTTTTCATGTTGATCGTATTTTGTTCAAATTTAACACCTAGGCATTAATTGGCATTGGCTATACCGGCTTTTTTATACTCATTTGATTCGATGATCTTCAATGCCTTTTGTAAGATCTCATTAGATTCATTGTAAATCTGAAAGAATTCATCATATCCCCAAAGATCCTGAGCAATTTTTGCTTTCATTCTCAACTTGAGCAGTGATTCGCTGGTTTTATACTGCTCTTCATCCATAACGAATTCCGGATCTTCTTGTTGAACGTA
>SBGS01000127.1 GCA_006226555.1 Bacteroidota bacterium | reverse complement strand
CCACGATCGTATAGTCCGGAAGGCAGATCGATGGAAATGACAGGTAGACCAGCTGAGTTTATTTTGTTGATAGTCTCTGCCGCAACGCCCGTTAAGGGTCTTGAAAGCCCGGTTCCAAAAAGTGCATCAATGATCACCTCACCACCGAACGTGGGTATATTATTTTCAGTGATCCTTACGACATGCACGCCCATATTAGAAAGACGATCGAAGTTGATCTGATTATCCGTGGATGGATGACCGGTTTCAAGCAGGAAACACGAAACGGACCTTTCTTGCTCACACAGCATGCGGGCAATGGCTAAACCATCCCCGCCATTATTACCGGGTCCGCAGATAATTGTATAGTGCTTTGTTTCAGGAAACCGCTCCAGGATGCTCTTTAAACAAGCGCCGGCCGCTCTCTCCATCAGGTCAATGGAAGCAATGGGTTCGTGTTCTATGGTGAAACGATCAAGGGACCTTATTTGTTCAGACGAAAGTATTTTCATAAAAAAAAGCACCCCATTTGAGGTGCTTTAAATTTAATCGAAATGATCAATATTATTGAATGTAAACAGTCTCCTCAGAAGTTGTTTCTTCTTCAACCTTTATAATACCTTGTCCAACCTTACCGTCTTTTTTCGCTTCGATCGTTAATACGGCAACACCCGCCTGACCAAGCTGATAAACATCATTAAAGTTGAATTCTGCTTCTCCCGAAGAGTTAGTCATAGTGGTGTCGTAAAGTACAACGCTTGGCGAAGGCGTTACAGTTGATTCTCCATAGAGTACAACCTGACAACCGGCCACAGGCTGATTAGCAGAATCGCGAACGTAGATGATCGCAATTGTATCTTTCTTTTTTCGACAACTAACCATTGTTCCTATTGCTACAATAGCCAACAATGCAAATAATACTGTCTTTTTCATCTTTTTCAATTTAGTTCGGCAAGAAGATCGTTTCTACTGCCGTTGTATGCACTCGACTTCTAATACGTCCCAGAGCTTGTTTTGTTGCAGTTTTTACTACAACATCAAAATATGCAACGTCGTTGTCCTCACCCGCAGCGGAGTAATAGTCCGCCATATTGAAGTAAGAGAAGCCCGAACCGTTGGTAATTACTGTATCAACGTATTCCATCGTTGGAGGGTTGGAATTTGGATCACCAATGATCACAACCTTTGCTCCCTCAACAAGCTCATTACTTGCGTTTCTCACAAATATTTTAACAACTGACGGGTTCTTATTTTTACAGGACTGTAAGAATCCTGCGCTAAGAACTATCAATACCAATAAGGCAGAAACTTTAAAACTATTTCTCATTGTTTTATTCTAAACCGCTCAAATATAAACCAAAAAAAGCGTTTAGTAAAATGTAGGCTAGTGCTTTAATTGATTAATTTCGTACCCAATGTACGCCATTTCAACGTAAGCTAAAACAATTTAAAGACACAAAATGTTACAGCTTGGTTGTATCACCAGATAAAAAAATGTGATGAAGGAGAAGATAGAAGCGGTAAGATCTGACATTGCGAACAGGTCAATTTCAAATGCTGCAGAGCTTGAATCATATAGAATAGAATTCCTTGGTTCGAAGGGGAAAATGAAGGAACTGTTCGGTGAGCTGAAGAATGTTCCAAACGAACAAAAGAAGGAAGTCGGACAGCTGCTGAATGAATTAAGACAGCTTGCTCAATCCAAATTCGATGAGCTGAAAGAAAAGCTGGAAGAGGGATCTGAAAATGAAGATAGGCTTGATCTTAGTCGTCCGGAAGAATTTGTTCCCCTTGGGGCGAGACACCCATTATCGTTGGTTCGAGCGGAGATCATTGAGATTTTCAGTAGAATAGGCTATAACGTATCGGAGGGTCCGGAGATCGAAGACGATTGGCACAACTTTTCTGCCTTGAACTTCCCGCCGGAGCACCCTGCAAGAGATATGCAGGATACGTTCTTCATTCAAAAAGGAAACGATCCAAAAGAAGAATTTGCACTGAGAACGCATACTTCTTCCGTTCAGGTGAGGGTAATGGAAACCCAAAAGCCACCGATCAGAACGATCTCTCCGGGAAGAGTGTATAGAAATGAAGCCATTTCCGCACGAGCGCACTGCTTCTTCCATCAGGTAGAAGGGTTGTATATTGACAAAGACGTTTCCTTCGCCGACCTGAAACAAACCTTACTTTATTTTGCGAAGGAGATGTTCGGTGAAAAAGCGAAGATCAGGTTGCGTCCGTCGTATTTCCCATTTACCGAGCCAAGTGCAGAGGTAGACGTTTCATGTACGATCTGTAATGCAAAAGGATGTAATGTGTGTAAGTACACGGGCTGGCTTGAGATCCTGGGTTGTGGTATGGTAGATCCGAATGTGCTGGAGGCGAGTAAAATTGACAGTAAGGTCTACTCCGGGTTTGCCTTCGGAATGGGAGTTGAAAGGATAGCTCAATTAAAATATAGGGTAAACGACTTGCGTTTATACTCTGAGAATGACGTTCGTTTTCTGAATCAATTTAAAGCTGCTTTTTAATGGGTTGGTTTGGTAAAAAAAATAAAGAGCTTAGCACTGAGCAAGCAGTAAATGGGATCAAATGGATTCCGCTGACAAGTGTTGAACAACTGATGCAAGTGGCGCAAACGACACACGAGAAGCCGGTTTTTCTGTTCAAGCACAGTACGCGTTGCAGTATTTCTGCCATGGCAAAGAACAACCTGGAACGTAACTGGTCTTCTGGAGATGAGCTGTGTAATGCGTACTATCTGGACTTATTGCAGCATAGAGATGTTTCGAATAAAATTGAAGAGATTACAGGGATTACCCACCAGTCTCCTCAGGCAATTGTGCTCAAGGGAAGTGAGATCATTTACGATGAATCCCATTCCGCAATTGACGCGAGAAGAATCGAATCAACCTTAAAGAGATCATGAAAAAATACCTCATCATAGGATTATTGTTGCTCGCAGCTGGTGCATACATTCTTGCACCCATGTTTCGTTCGAAGCCGATTGAAAATAACACCGTGAACGAGGCTCCGGCACTGTTCGATTTTCAGGAGAACCTCATCACAACTTATGGGACGAACATTACAATAGAGGCGTCGATCTTATCGGATGAGGTGGCAAAGGTAGAGGTGGTATACGACGATACTGTGTTGTACGTAAAGAACGACCCAAAAGGAAAGGTATCGCTTTCTTTTGATGGAACGTATCGCGGAGTTGGTTCTCGAGGTCTGGACCTCATGGTAACGATGAAGGACGGAAGAACTTTTGTGGATAACCGCATCGTTCGGGTGGTTTCCAATCTCCAGCCTGAAAAAATGGTGGCAAATATCAAGGCGAAGTACCCGCACAACACAACTAGCTTTACTCAAGGACTGGAGTTTTACAACGGTAAATTATATGAGAGTACAGGTCAATACGGAAGCTCCTTTATAGCGGAAGTAGATCTTACTTCAGGTAAAATAAACGAGAACAAAAAGATCGCGTTGGATGCTACACACTTCGGTGAAGGGATCACGATCCTGAATGATGTGATCTATCAGCTGACATGGCAAAATCAGAAGTGTCTGACCTACGACCTGGGTGAAAGTATCATTCCGAAAGGAGAGTTCCCGTACAAAGGAGAAGGCTGGGGTATTACCAACGACGGGACATATCTGATCATGTCGAACGGCACGGAAAGGATCCAGTTTAAAGACCCGAACAACTTTTTAACTGTAAGAACGATCGAGGTATACGATGACAAGGGACCTAGACTTGCCTTAAATGAACTGGAGTACATCGACGGAAAGCTCTACGCAAACGTTTGGCAAAGCGCAGAAGTGCTGGTGATCGATCCATATACAGGGATCGTTACAGCTGTTGTTGATTGTTCTGAACTGGTAAAGGAAGGTCAGGGGATTGACAGAGAGGTGCTAAACGGGATTGCACACAACCAGGGGAAAGTCTATATGACCGGAAAGAACTGGAAACAGTTGTTCGAAGTTACGATTGATCCGCTGGTACCTTAGGAAAAAGGATCAAAATCATTTTTTGCACGGACCTCGTGTACCCGCTTATCTTCAACACGTAGAATTCTGCCCGGATACTTTTCGATCATCGCGAAATCGTGCGTGGCCATGAGAACAGCCGCCTTGCTTTCTCTGGAAACAGCGATCAACAGACGCATGATCTCCTCAGATGTTTCAGGGTCAAGATTTCCGGTTGGCTCATCCGCAAGGATCAACGCAGGGTTATTGAGTAAAGCACGCGCTATCGACACGCGCTGTTGCTCACCACCGGATAAAGCGTGCGGCATGGTATTGATCTTATGTTCGATTCCTACCAGCTGCAAAACTTCCAAGGCTCTTTTTTCCATGGCCTTTTTGTCTTTCCAGCCGGAGGCCCCCATCACGAACATCAGGTTCTCTTTCACAGTTCTGTCTGTGAGTAGCTGGAAGTCCTGAAAGACGATACCGAGCTTTCTGCGCAGTTTTGGGATATCACGTTTTTTAAGTGCATTCAGATCGAATTCGGCAACAGATCCTTCACCACCGGATAGTTTTAGTTCGCCATAAAGCGTTTTCAACAGACTACTCTTTCCACTACCGGTGCGACCGATGAGGTAAACGAACTCGTCTGAATTAATAGTAAGATCAATGCCCTCTAAAACAGGAACCCTGTTTTGCTCGATGATCCCTTTCGATATCTGAATAACACTTTCCACTTCGGTGAACTTTGGCATAAAATTGGACACTTTTCCAGTGCTTTTTGGTGAAAACCTTGAAATAATCTTAACAGATTCGCGTTTAAAACTTTTAAAACTCCTCTCCTTCTACGCCGCGATGTGAAATACTTTTACTTCTTGAATAAAAGTGTATGCGCATGAAGCAATTGGCCTTATTTCTTTCTCTGATGATCGTTGTTACTACTTTCGGGCAGTCGACCGAGAAGTACAACAGTGCATACGAGGGATACTACAGGGCAGAGGAATTATACCTCAAAGAGCAGTATGCCGCTGCACGCAAAGAATTCCGTGATTTTATCAATACGCAGACAAACAGCAATGATCCTTTCGTAATAAAGGCATCATACTACGAGGCGGTTTCAGCGTTGGAGCTATTTAACAACGATGCAATACCGCTTCTCCTGGATTTTAATAAGAACTATCCGGAGAGCATTTACAAACACGATATTTATTTCAGGCTTGCGAGGTATTACTACAGCAAGAAAAAATACGATGATGCTTTGGTATGGTTCAATAAGTTAAGAGCCAATGACCTGGAGGCAGAGCAGAGGGACGAATTTTACTTCAAGATGGGTTATTCTTTCTTCAAGGAGGATAAATACGCTGAGGCAAAAAGTGCGTTTTACGAGATTAAATCAGGCGATTCCCAATATGCAAATCCGGCATTGTATTATTATTCATACATCGCCTACACGGAGGGAAGCTACGCAGCAGCATTGGAAGGATTCCTGCTATTGGAAAAGGATGATCAGTTCTCCGGAATAGCACCGTACTATATCGCCCAGATCTATTACTTGCAAGGAGAATACGAAAAGGTAACGGAGTACGCCACAAAGATCTCTTCGCAGGAAGGTGTGATCAACGAAAGTGAGCTTGATCATTTGATCGGTGACGCGTATTACAGAATTGGCAAGTACGACGAAGCGGCGCCGTACCTTTATCGCCACTATAAAAATGCGGAAACGACCCGAGACGAAAAATATGCAACAGGCTACGCACTGTATAAAAGCGGGAGTTACAGCGAAGCAATTTCCGTGCTGGACAAGGTTAAAAAGGAACAGGATAGCCTGGGTCAGGTAGCGTATTACCACATTGCGGAATGCTTACTGAAGCTGAAGAACAAGGTATCTGCCAGATCTGCTTTCAAGGAAGCGGCTTTGATGAACATCGATCCTGTTGTTTCGGAAGACGCACTGTACAATTTCGCGATCCTCTCGTACCAGCTGGACATCAATCCGTATGACGAAGCGGTGGAAGCGTTTGAATTATACTTGAATCGCTATCCGAATGCAGAGCGAAAACAAGATGTCTATCAGTACCTGGTGAAGGTATACACAAGCACGAACAACTATGAAAAGGCCTTAGCTTCTCTGGACAAGATCCCAACGAAGGATATTCAGTT
>SBGS01000016.1 GCA_006226555.1 Bacteroidota bacterium | reverse complement strand
ATGAATGCAGCGATCGATCAGAATTGTGAGAAGTACATCAAAGCAAATGGATTAGAGAAGGAAGTAGAGGATAAAATTAATGCCATATATAAAGCAAAAGGTACTGAACGTCCGCGCTACAATGGTGAATTACCGGAAGGTAACGATGGCCTGGGATTGATGCTTCTTGGTGTAACGGGAGATCAGGTCTTGCCAATCGATGTTTATGAAAAGATCAAAGCTGAAACACTTACTCAGGTAAGAGGTACTGTACAGGCTGACATTCTAAAAGAAGATCAGGCTCAAAACACGTGTATTTTCTCCACTGAATTTGCACTAAGACTAATGGGGGATGTTCAGGAGTACTTCATCGAGAAAGGTGTAAGAAACTTCTATTCTGTATCTATTTCAGGTTATCATATTGCTGAGGCAGGTGCGAACCCGATCACTCAACTTGCATTTACGCTGGCGAACGGCTTTACGTACGTAGAATACTACCTGAGCCGAGGTATGGATATTAATGCATTTGGTCCGAATCTATCGTTCTTCTTCTCGAATGGAATAGATCCTGAATATGCAGTGATCGGTCGTGTAGCGAGAAGAATTTGGGCGAAGGCACTTGCTAAAAAGTATGGAGCAAATGCACGTGCTCAAATGTTGAAGTATCATATTCAGACATCGGGAAGGTCGTTACATGCTCAAGAGATCGATTTTAACGATATCCGAACAACACTTCAGGCTTTGTATGCGATCTATGATAATTGTAACTCACTGCACACGAATGCCTACGATGAGGCGATCACTACGCCAACTGAGGAATCGGTACGCAGAGCGATGGCAATTCAGCTGATCATAAACAGAGAGCTTGGATTGGCTAAAAACGAGAATCCGCTTCAAGGAGCTTTCATTATCGAAGAACTGACAGACCTTGTGGAAGAAGCTGTTCTTTCGGAGTTTGATCGTATTACGGAACGCGGAGGTGTGCTAGGAGCGATGGAAACGATGTACCAGCGTTCAAAGATCCAGGAAGAATCATTATACTATGAGACTTTGAAACATACAGGAGAATACCCGATCATTGGTGTAAATACATTCTTAAGTTCTAAAGGATCACCAACGATTGTTCCTCAAGAAGTTATCAGAGCAACAGAGGACGAGAAGCAATATCAGATCCAGATGTTGAAAAATCTCCACAAAACATATGGAGAAGAAGCACAAACAGGGATTCGAAATGTACAGTTGGCCGCGATCAATAACCGCAACATGTTCGAAGAGCTGATGAATACGTGTAAATATGCATCACTTGGTGAGGTAACGAAAGCGCTTTTCGAGGTTGGAGGACAATATCGTAGGAACATGTAATGTTCAAAACTATTTGGTAGGTATGCATAACTTGCTGTTATTCGGTTTGTTGGGATAATACCTGTGCTCTAAATTTGCTATCAATGCGGACAATTGTTACTCTTTTCTTTTTTGGGATTTCATTATCTCTATCAGCTCAGAATCATGCCGAGGAAGTTAAGGATATTGCATCCTTGGACGAAGCCATGGCATACGCTAAGCAATACAGAGAAGTCAGTGTAACTATGATCGATGAGATCAAAGACAGATTTTTCTTTGAGGAGTTAGATACAATTGACCCGAAGTCAAACCTTGGTAAGACCTTTTCCAACTTCGGAAGAGTTTCTAAAATTGTTAAGGATACGCTTGTTGATATGATTGAGATCGAATTGATACAATTTGATCTTGATAAAACTTCTGAATCTTCCTGCGAGATACTATTAAGCCAAATGCGCAAGCGCTTGGAGGCAGGGGCTACCTATTGGGAAACAAAAGAAAAGTTTGGTCATACTTCCGCTTATTTTTATAGTGGGCCTAAGATTCTTACTGAGCTGCACCTCGTTTCAGAAGGGCTGATCGATGTTGAAAGCACGGAGTGGCAATATTATGAGAGTGGTTTGTTCAGAGGAATGATCCGCGTGAAAAGCGTACTTCGTGGTATACAGGGATATTACGTTCTCGGTTTTAATGAGAATTGATCATAAGTATACGTTCAAATCCCGGAAATTTTTAACTTAAGCTACTTGTAATCATTTGACTAATGAAGGTTGAATTATGTGCTGCATCTCTAGATGCAATAAAAGTTGCCAAAGATCTGGGATTCGATAGGATAGAGCTGTGCCAGACTTTGGAACAAGGAGGCTTGACGCCCTCGCCGGGTATGATCGAGTATGCCTTAGCTTACGGGATTGAAACCCATGTCCTAATTAGACCAAGACCGGGAGGATTTATATATAGTGAAGATGAGATAGAGATCGTGTTGCGAGATGTTCGAGAATGTAAGGAAATCGGTGCTAATGGTGTAGTTGTGGGTATTCTGGATGCAAAAAGTGAAATTCACGTTGGAGCCATGGAAAGGGTAAAGGAGTTAGCAGGAAATATGCAAGTTACTTTTCATAGGGCATTTGATGATACTGTACAATACGATAAATCAATGGACATATTGATAAACCTGGAGATCGATCGGATTTTGTCCTCGGGGTTATGTTCGAATGTCGATATTGGAATGCCTATTCTTAAAGAGATGAAGAGGTATGCTTCCGGTTCTATCGAGATAATGGTTGGTGGAGGTGTTAATCTAGCCAATCTAGACCAGATTATACGCGAAGTAAACCCAGATGCCGTTCATTTCAGCGCAACGCGCAAACACCTCTTAGACGAGGAGTCTTACTTTTCAGAATCCATACTGAAGATCGATCCAGAACGTGCAAAGAAAATGTTAGACTTGGCAAGATCTTAAATTCGATCAAGTACATATTGAATGAGACCTCTCATTTCTTCTGAATAACCTTTGCTGAAGTCTTTTCTGGGTCTGTTCGCAATTCCCAAGCATATTGTTGTAGCCTTGTGTCCCAATGATTTGCCCAGAGCAAATAACGCCGAGCTCTCCATTTCGAAATTCATTATACGATGATGTTCTGATCGAAATGCAGTAATATGCTCATTTAGTTGGGATGTATGGGTTGCCAACCTGAGCTGACGTCCTTGGGGTCCATAGAAACCACTTGAGGTAATTGTTATTCCTTCATGCACTTTATCGCCTCGAAACTTGTTTGTTAGCTCTTCACTGGATTTAACAGCGTATGGAATTATTTCGGGCGGAAGTCCCAATTCCCTTTTAAGAGCAATTGAAAGATCTCTTTCATCTTCGCTTGAATCTATCTGATAGAAATAAGCTACGTTGTCGAGTCCTGCAGCATATGAAGAAAGAATATAACTATGCACTTCGATTTCCGGCTGTAGGATACCACATGTTCCAATTCGAACAAGCTCAAGTTGAGACTTAACGTCTTTTTCTTTGCGCTCGTGTAAGTCGATATTTACAAGTGCATCTAACTCATTGACTACGATATCAATATTATCAGTTCCGATCCCTGTTGAAAGCACAGAGATGTCCTTGCCTTTATACGTGCCAGAATGACAAACAAATTCACGATGTTGCGATCTATGGGTAATAGAATCGAAGAATTGTGATACTAATTCAACTCTGTCTTGATCCCCAACAAGGATCACCTTAGTGTGAATGTTTTCAGGAGACAACCCCAGGTGATAGACCTGGCTCTTGTCATTTAAAACAAGCTCAGTAGCCGGGTAGAACATCAAGGTTATTTATCGAGTGAACCAAATACTTTTTGAAGGATGTCAGATACTCGAGCCATAGGATCTAAACGGATCTTATTCTCTTCTTTTTCTACCATATGGAATAATCCGATAATGGCTTTATCTGTTACATATTCATTTAGATCAGGATTCAACTTTTCTCCGCCTGTAAATGTCATTGCAGAGTTATACTTTGTAATGATCGGCTCCCAGTAATCAGTTAGCTTTACAGTTGAAATAGCAGCGTCAACTTTAGGTCTGAACGCTTGTTTCAGGGCAGTTGTAGTATTATCCTTTAGATATTTAGTTGCTGCACCATTTCCACCATTTAAGATTGCAAAACCATCAGAGATACTCATCTTAAGAATTGCATCTTTAAAAATTGGCAAAGCTTCTTTGCAAGCTTCTTCAGCCGCACGGTTTAATGTCGTTTCAAATTTTTCTACCTGACCATCTAAGCCCCAGTCAAGTGCTTTTTGTTTCACCTTTATTGCGTCCTCAGGAAATGGTAAACGAATCTCTGGATTTCCCAAGAAGCCATCCGTTACAGATGTAATATCAACGGAGTTTTTAATACCTACGTTCAAAGCTTCTTTAAGACCTGAAATTACTTCAGCATTTGTTAGGGCTGGAGTAGAGGTTCCTGGGTCTGTTGTTAATATCTCAGCAGCGTCGTTTAATACATCACAAGAGAATACTGTGATGGCTGAGAATATAATTAGGATACGAGATTTGATGTTCATATGGATAATTTTTTCAAACTTACGAATATTCGATTAACAAATAAAGTACCAAAAAAAAATGGGGATCGCTCCCCATTTTTATTATCGTAGTACGTTAATCATTCCTTGGAATTCTTCTTTGTCGTCGTTATTGAGACGACTTACCTGAGCTCTCCAGACATACATACCGGTTGGAACTTGTTCTCCATTGTATGTTCCGTCCCAGCCAACGTATGGATCATGGCTTTCCCAGATCAATTCGCCCCATCGGTTAAAGATGTAAAGGTCGAAGTCGTAAATATCTATACCAGCAACTTCTATTCTCCACACTTGATTGTGCTCATCGCCGTCCGGAGTAAAGGCATTAGGAGCGTAGAATAGAATATCCTCCACAACGTTGAACTCTAATGTAATGGTGTCAACACAACCTCTTTCTGTTTCAACAGCAAGCGTAATCGGATAAGTTCCTGTTTCACCTTCAGGGAAGGTAAATGTCGGTGCTTGAATGTTGCTCGTTTGAGGGTAAGAATAAGGTGAGAACCATGACCATTGCACAACATCATTTGAAGACTTGTCCTGCATAAATACAGAAGTTTCAAAGATGGTCGCTGGATTGTTTGAAATGTTAAAGTTTGCAGTTGGCGTTTCAAGGACTTCAATGATAGAATGAACAGTATCAGTGTATAGACATCCATAGATAGATGTTACAGTCATCACAAGGTCATAGACTCCAACATTTGTAAATAACAAGGCAGTTGAATCGTCGCCATTCTCAAGAACGTACAAGTTGTTCGATCCGAAATCCCAGATCGCGTCTGCAATTTCTCCTGAATTACTTGAAGTATTCGTGAATTCAAAATAACCAGGGACACACTTCTCAATCTCGTCCGGAGTTGCGTGAGGGACGATTGGAGTCGGGAAGTAGATCAGCGTACATTCTTCGTCTTCAGGGGAACCACATGCCTCAGTTAATTTAACACAGTATTGAGTGTTTGTTACATCAGGATCAACAGTGATCGAAGTCCCTGTTCCAATAGGAGTTCCATTTTCAAACCATGTAAATGTATAAGGGGAAGAACCTCCACTACCTGTAACGGTTAATGTTATATCCGCTTCCGGACAGATTTGGGTGTCAGGTGTAATGTAATCAATATTTAATGCTGAAGGCTCACCAATTGTTCCTGTGATAGTTATTACACATCCGTTAGCGTCTGTCACAGTACATACATGAGTTCCTGCATAGAGATCATTCGCAACATTTGAAGTTGATGTCGAATTATCCCAAGAATAAGTATACGGTGCCGTTCCTTGTTGCACATCAACTGTCATGCTACCGTTATTTCCACTGTTACACGTTGCATCTGATTGACTAACGATTGTGCCTATCATACCAGGAATTTCAGAAACTGTAACTGAAACTACGTTTGAACAACCAACATCAGAAGTGATCGTACAATTATAAGTACCTGCAGTAAGTCCTGTTGCAGTTGAAGTTGTTTGTGCCATTGGATCATCCCACAAATAACTTACGTTTCCGATTTGAGGAACCATATCCGCTGTAGCAGTTCCATCATTTCCTCCCGGACAAGAAACCAATGTTGAAGAGCTAGTGTACTGAGCCGGTGTATCTGTTACTATAATATTAGCCGAGGCATTACAACCGTTTCCGTCGGTCATCTGCACGGTATAAGTACCTGCGAATACGTTATTCACTGTCTGCGCAGTTGAACCCAAAGCAGGCCAGTTGAA
>SBGS01000235.1 GCA_006226555.1 Bacteroidota bacterium | reverse complement strand
AATTGGGAAATTTTGCATCAAACAGAATTAACCTGGCTTATGCCGCTCACTTTAACTTCAATCAGAACGACAGATTGTCCATGGGGCTGTATGGAGGTGTTGTGCAATTCTCTTTTGATCCAACAAATGCAACCACCAGTGTTCCCGACCCCGAAGTGTTACGTCAGGCAAACGTTGTGAAACCGGATTTCACAGCAGGATTTTGGTATAATAGTCTGAACTATTATGGTGGACTAACCATACAAAACCTAACGCGATCAATGTGGACGGGAATAGGGGAAACTTCCAGGCACCGCTTCCATGTCAATCTTGTTGGTGGCTTCAAGTTTAAGGTAAATGAGTCGAACAGTCTCATGCCTCATATGATCGTTCGTGTACCACCAAAAGGTCCGATCTCTTATGATCTTAACTTACATTTCGATTACTCAAATGTTTTTGGAATTGGGGCCGGATATCGCAATTCTGATGCACTTATTGCCTTCGTATCCTTCAAGATCCGCGATCAATTCATGATCATGTACAGCTTTGATTACACCATTTCAGGCATTCAGAAGGTCTCGTCAAATACACACGAGCTATCTTTCAAATTCTCTACCTGCAAGAACCGTCAAAGCGGCACAACAGGTTGTCCACTGTTTCAGTAATTCCGATTTCCAAGTCTCGGTGTTCATAATTCATTGAACACAGCTTCGGGACGCTGATAAGACTTGCGATCTTTGTAAAAAACTGAGTTATGTATAAGTCTTTTATTCTATTTGCCGCATTGATCATTGCCACATCATGTGTGCCTGCAAAAAAGTACCAGGAGCTTCTGGCTAAAAGTGAACAGTGTGATTCGGAGCTCACTTCGATGAAGGACAAATTCTTGACATATGAAGCTCAGAACAAAGAATTAAAAGCTAAGGTTGATCTTTTAGAAAGATCCATTTCCGGTTTAAAATCGGACACTACAGACATCGGGGCAAAATTACGCACAATACGCGCTAAATATGACAAGCTGGTATCGTTGAACGAAGCTTTGGAAACGAATTACGACAAATTACGTCTATCCGGAGCCAAAGAAACTGCCGTGCTCAGCGCAGAGCTTGAGGCAAAACAACTTGAATTGCAACAAAAGGAGGATGAGTTGATGCGCTTAGAACAAACTTTGATCGCTCGCGAAAAGAAATTGGAAGAACAAGAGAAAAAACTAGCTGAGCTTAATGAAAAGCTTGCCGCCCAAGAAAAAGCCACGGCCGCATTAAAAGAACGGGTAAGTGAAGCTCTTCGGGCATTTGAAAACAGAGGTCTGACAGTTGAAGAAAGAAACGGGAAGATCTATGTTAGTCTAGAGGCAAAACTTCTATTCAAATCAGGAAGCACAGTAGTAGAAGCAGAAGGAAAGAACGCTCTGATCGAGCTTGCGAAAGTACTAGAGTCGGAAAAAGATCTTGAGATCGTTGTAGAAGGACATACGGATACAGACCCATTAAAAGGCTCGACTCACCCGACAAATAACTGGGAACTATCTGTTTTACGCGCAACATCCGTGATCGATATTCTCGTTGCCAATTCTCAGATGGATCCTTCACAGCTCATGGCTGCAGGTCGTTCAGAATATCATCCGGTAGATCCTAATGATAAAGCAAAGAACAGAAGAATTGAGATCATTATCTCTCCTGATCTGGATGCGCTATTCCAATTGATATCTGAATAATGGGAGCCACCCTTGTCATCGGAGCCAGTCCTAATCCCGATCGATACTCACATCGTGCAGTCGTTTCGCTTAGGGCACGAAACTATGAAGTGATAGCATTCGGCCCTCGAAAAGGGAGTATTCTTGATATTCCGATTCAGCAAAGCTGGGATGAGACCTGGGATGTGGATACTGTTACATTATATATCAATGCGACAGTTCAGCAAGAATATTATCAACGGATAATTGATCTTCAACCAAGGCGTGTGATCTTTAATCCGGGAACTGAAAACCCGGAATTCTATCGCTTACTGAAGGATAATAATGTGCATGTAGAAGTGGCTTGTACTCTCGTGATGCTTTCTATCGGAAATTACTGATACTTCTTCCTATTTTTGCTTTATGACGACAAAGGGCGATAACATCAACCTCAAACTTCGTTCTTTACCGAACAAACCGGGTGTTTATCAGTTCTATGATAAATCGGGGACTATCATCTATGTAGGTAAGGCAAAGGATCTTAAAAAACGTGTTACATCCTATTTCACCAAGCAGAATGAAAATGGGAAAACACGTATGCTGGTCTCTAAGATCAATGATATCAAATACATCATTGTTGACTCTGAGCTGGATGCACTTTTGCTTGAAAACAACCTCATCAAAGAGCACCAACCGAAGTACAATATTCAGCTCAAGGATGATAAAACTTATCCGTGGATCTGTATTAAAAAAGAACCTTTTCCGCGTGTGTTTTCTACACGAAGATTGATCAAGGACGGATCGAAATATTACGGCCCATATCCGAGTGTGTACGTCATCAATACCTTGCTCGAATTGATCCGAGAGCTTTATCCTCTTCGCAGCTGCTCATTGAATCTTGCGGAAAACAAAATAAACGAGGGTAAATATAAAGTTTGTCTTGAGTACCATATCGGCAATTGTTTAGGCCCATGTGTAGGTAAAGAAAGTGCAGAAAACTACGATCGATATATACTTGAGATCGAGCACATTTTAAAGGGGAATCTCAATCAGGTGATCAAGGTGTTAAAGGCACAAATGCAAACTGCCGCGGCCGCACTCGAATTTGAAAAGGCAGGTGAGCTGAAAGAGAAGATCTCAACTATTGAGCGTTTTCAATCAAAAAGTGCTGTTGTTTCTTCAAGTATTGATAAAGTAGATGTAATCACTGTACTGAATGAAGATAAGGTGGCTTATGTGAATTATCTGGTGATCTCAAACGGTGCCATCGTGCATGGCATTACCGTAGAGGTCAGTAAAAAACTGGAAGAAAGCTCAGAAGATATCATTGGTTTTGTACTACCCGAACTTCGCGATCGGTACAACAGCCCCTCCAAGGAGATCCTAATATCAGAACCGATAAATCTTGAAATGGAAGGCCTGAACTTTTTCGTTCCACAGCGAGGCGACAAACGATCGCTTGTAGAACTATCCGTCCGGAACACAAAGTATTTCCGAATGGAAAAATTAAAAAAGGAAAAGATCGTGAATCCGGAAAAACACACAGAACGGATCCTCGAACAGATCAGGAAAGACTTTCGTTTGGATGACCTTCCCCATCACATTGAGTGTTTCGACAATTCCAATTTCCAGGGAACAAATGCCGTTGCTGCATGTGTAGTTTTCAAGGATGCAAAACCGAGTAAAAAAGATTACCGCCATTTCAATATAAAAACCGTTGAAGGACCGGATGATTTTGCATCAATGGAAGAAGTTGTTTACAGGAGATATAAGCGCCTAATAGACGAAGGCCAAAGTCTTCCTCAGCTGATCGTGATCGATGGAGGAAAGGGACAACTAAGCTCCGCACTTAAGGCCCTGGACAAACTCGAGATCAGAGGCAAGGTTGCAATTGTAGGAATAGCCAAAAAGCTGGAAGAGATCTTCTATCCGGGTGATACCCTTCCAATCTACATCGATAAGCGATCAGAAAGTTTAAAGGTTATTCAGTTTATGCGTAACGAAGCCCATCGCTTTGGCATCACTCATCACCGCAATAAGCGCAGTAAAAATGCCCTCATTTCTGAATTGACTCAGATAAATGGTATTGGAGAAAAAACTTTTGAAGAGCTGATCAAAACATTCAAATCTGTAAATGGCGTAAAAAAAGCTTCTATGGATGACTTAAGTGCTTGTATTGGTCAGGCCAAGGCAAAGATCATTCATCGCTATTTTCACGGCGGAGGAAGCGCATAAATCGTTCGTGCTGGGTCTCTGTTCGATAAACCGATAACTGCTTCATTTCCTCAACCTTATTTTGATAAATAGAGCTATCTATTTCGGCTAAAGTGCTTTCAAAATTATTGAGGTTATAATAGAATGCAGCATCGTTAAGCTCTGAAATTGAACTATATTCTTCATGGATCAACATTGGGATCTTCCACGCCAGACTAACGTTCATTGCTCCCGGAATCTGATTTTTAAAATATTGATCGGCACTTGGTGTATCAGGATGGATCAGCGGAAGGATAAAGTCTGCCTTAGTGAGCTCTGCAGCAAATTCCTCGTGTGAAACGAATTGCTCAAACAAAATTACACGATCTTTTAGCCCCTCCTTCTCAAGGGTCTCCTTAAAATTCTGAACTTCTTCTTTCGTACTGTCGCTCTTACCCAAAAAAACAAATTGATATGATCGCATGGTATCAGCATGGATCATCTTGATAAACCCATCCAGATCTTTTCTGCGTTTTTCTACTCCTCCAATGATCACGAGTCGTTTGTTCGGAAAATTCAACACCTTTTCAGTGACATAAGGAAAATCAAGGGTATAGAAATAATCTAAACGGAATCCGGGTTTATCACCCACATCCTTTCGTAAAAACTGTGAAAGAAACAGGTATTCCCTGCACTTTAAATTGATCAGTCTTTGCGTAAAGCTCCCCTTGAATTTTCTGGTTGTGTGGATGATCCCTACAAATCGTACTTTTTTAAAGAGAAATTTCAGCAATAGGTCGCGAACGATACTACCTTGAGCCGTGTTAAAAACGACCGTATCGGGATCGTAATCAGAGATCACAGCACTAATTGCCCTGACTATATCTCGGTTGGAATCCCCATGTTTTCTTACGATAACCTTTGGAGTGTCACTTATTAGTCTATTGGAAACTCCTTCATCCAAAGCCAGCTTTAGATCTACATTTGCTTCCCGCAAGGCATTGATTTGAGTATACAGGCATTCGTCATGTGACCCTGCGACCTCAACCAGCAATACTCTTTTTAATTCAGGAAGATTTTTTTGCACTTCGTAACCTTATGATAAATGAATCCGTTACAAAGTAACAAATAACAACAACAAGCAATGAAAACGGTATTTACCTTTTTTATCTTATACATTTCATCATTATCTCTGTTTGGTCAGATCACGGTTGTAATTGATCCTGGTCATGGGGGCAACGATCCTGGACACTGTGGAAGTCATGCGCATCATGCGACAGAAAAGGAGATCAATTTAAAGATCGCAAACTTCCTTGGTGGTTACATCGAAAAATACCTTCAAAACGTAAATGTGATCTACACGCGCACTACTGATACTTATCCCTCTTTGGGAGAACGCGTCGACCTTGCGAACCGAAATCGCGCAGATTACTTTATTTCTATTCATTGCAATGGAAATGACAACAGTCGGGTAAAGGGTACTGAAACACACGTCCACTCTCTTGATATTTCCAAATCTGCTCAGTTCGCTAAAAATATCGAAACTGAATTCACTTCTCGCGCCGGAAGAAAGTCGCGTGGGATCAAGGATGAAAAAGATCTTCAACATTCATTACAGGTATTGAAGTACACGAACATGACAAGTGTACTTGTGGAATGTGGTTTTATGACCAATCCGGAAGAGGCTCGTTACTTGAACAGCACACATGGTCAAGAGATCATTGCCTCAGCCATTTTCCGTGCATTTCGTACAACGATCGAGCAGAACCACCCGTCCATTGCATTTCGTAAATCAACTTCCTCAAGTTCGAACAGCAGTACTCAATTGGCTAGTAACAATCCGCAGTCGGGATACATGATACAGGTTGCTTCCAGTAAGCATGCGATTGACACAAAAGATTATTACTTCAAAAAGACCGGTCTCGATGTTACACGCAAGGAATTAAATACGTCAAGTGCATACAAATACGTGTATTATGCAGGAAGTTTTTCGTCAAAAGAGGAAGCTGAACGTGCACTTAACGAATTGAAAAACAAAGGGTATAAAGACGCCTTGATCGTTCGATCGTAAATCTCACCATTTTTTTTACTTCGCCTTTTTGGTATTTAAATTCTTTGGTTATATTTGCAATCGCTTTTAAAGAAAAGCTAAACGCTTCTTTAGCTCAGCTGGTTAGAGCATCTGACTGTTAATCAGAGGGTCCCTGGTTCGAGCCCAGGAAGGAGCGCAAAAGGTCACCAAATACGGTGGCCTTTTTTGTTTGTATC
>SBGS01000113.1 GCA_006226555.1 Bacteroidota bacterium | reverse complement strand
CCTTTATTATTCGAATAATAAAGGAACCTTCTCATTCCGAAACGCTCATTGTCGATGATCCCGTCTCCATATCCAATACCATTCAGTGCTTCATCCGGTCCAATTCCAAAGGCGTTATCAATACCGTCATTGTCCTGATATGGTCCTTCAAAGAAATCAACTCCAACGGCTGGAGGAACATCACCATATCCGAAGAATCCCAAATTATCTCCATCGAAATTATCCCCATTGTAATAATAACCAAGTCCGCGATTCACATCACATCCAACATAATCGTCAAATGGATCACCCAATGCACCGTCAGTGAAAAAACCGAAATATGTTTCGTATAATGTTTGCGTTCCCCGGTTGATCAATTCATAATTGTAAAAGGTCATGTTGTTGACTTCATCATTTGAAGCAAAAGCAAAAGCCTGAGCACGGATCTCCATCCCAATTGGATCTGCTCCCGTTTCGGTATGAATGTTTCCCTTATCATTCATTACCCACCAAAAATTCATATCTCCATACAAGGACACCCGTCGATCAGTAGCACAATCCTTTGTTTTATTGATATCGTGCCATGGGTAATCACCATCCTCCCAATTATAATTTCCATCATCATTGCGATCAAAAAACGGAGCGAGGTAATAATCTTGTCCTTGAGTAACATCGCCATGAGCTGGCCAGTCCTTAATGATATCCGGAACTTCGTAGTTCGGGAAAAGAGTTGATTGCGTATTTGTTCCATTCAAAGCGTCATTCACACCAGCCTGATACCATGAATCAAATTCTGTGATCTGCTCTTTCATCGTGATGAAATGCTTATCATAGTAGGAGCAGTTCTCGTAAGTAGTTTCAGCAGCTCCATTACTTAAAGGTCCTGTCCAGTAATCCTGTCCATCCCTGTACCTTAAAGCTGCCAATTTCAACTGACCGTTAACATCTGTTCCTCCAAGCCACAATGCTGAAGTGAATAGGGCCATAATTCCTGAGTTCTTTGGCACTTCGTACTGAGCTAGGTTCTGTCCCGGCACTTGCCATAGGTTACCTGCCGTATGGATCATCGCACGAACATTATTCAACTCAAGATAGGTTGTAGTAGTGGGAGGAACGCAATTGGCTCCTTTTGTCATATCTATCTGAATCCCTTGAGACTCGCCCTGATAGGGTTGGGCAAACAGCACATTGCTTATCGATGCAATGATCAGAAATGAAAGTAATTGTCTCATAAGTATTTAACTACAACCCTAATTTAAGGAAATAAAAATTAGCTGAATATTCAGAAGGTCAGGTTCTCAGTATATGAAATAAGCAGCTTTGTAATATTGTCATATGCCGCAAAGCTCAACTCTTCATAGGTGTCAAAAACGTCATGATAATGCTTATTGGGCCCCATAGTATATATAAAAATGGCAGGAACGCCGGCCTCCGCAAACCAATAATGATCTGAATTCGCTGCAGGACCACGTTCTTTTATTTGTGGTAGGTAGTTTGCAGTTTCATTCACTTTTTTCAGCTGTTCAAATTTCTCCGGATGAACCGTTGCATTCACTACCGTAACGCCTTCTTCACCACTTCCCATAATATCAAGATTGATCAAAAACCCAATCTTTTTCAACTTGATCAAAGGATTTTGGACGAAGTATTCAGAACCCAATAACCCGGCTTCCTCACCTGCAAATGCAATAAAATAAACATCATATTTAGGCTTATGCATCTTAAAGTGCTCGGCCATAGTGATCAACATGGCTGTTCCACTCGCATTATCATTTCCACCCGGGAAATAGGTTTTCTTACCCATTCTCCCCAGATGATCATAGTGTGCTGTGAAAACAATTTTTTTCTTGTGACTTACCCCGGGAATAAAACCAATAACATTTCTCGCTTTGTGAGCTGCTAACATTCTGGCATCAATGTCCACTTGAATTCGTTCACATGTCAGGAGCTCAGGTTTGATCTCCACCAATGGATATTTTCTCTGACCTCTTGCGACCGACCAAGTGAACTTATCGTCCGTCTCCAAAAAGACCATGGCCAGAGCAGTGAGTTCATTCGCAGTTTCTTTTAGTTTTACTACAGTATCCTTGCTTTGACCACTTATACTTACGACATAAGCAATGTTTCTTTTCGCTTTATTTTCCTGAAGTATTCGAATTAACTTATCCTGATCAAGAATAGTTTCCAATTCAAGATGCACCAGCTTATATGAACCGGAATATGAAGGGGATGCAGGGTCAACAATAAAATCTACTCCGGGCGTAAACTCCGCTTGATCACAACGAAGTGCCATTTCTCCCGGAAAAGTGTTTACCTGAAAATTAAACTCCTGAAAAAAACTTCCATCGACTTTTTGCACGCCAATTGAATCAAAAATAGAAGCAATGTAGAACGCGGCTATTGAGTCTCCACCATTCACATATCCTCTTCCATGAAAATCCTCTGAACACAGTTGCTGCACTCTGATCTTTGCCTGATCGGATTGCGCATAATTGGTAAATCCAATTGTGAAAAGGAATATGAAAGACAGAAATTTATGCATAGCGGCGATTAACAAATCCGATGAATTCGAGTACTGTCTCTTCTTCGGGATCCCAGCCGAACTGATGAGCGTAGTGATTGATCTCATTCATCGCATGATCCAGGTCTGACTGAGAATCTAGTTTCTTAATGGCATCAGAGAAGGTTTCACTTGAACCATCGAACAATTCATTAATAAACTGTAGACGCTGATTTAAACCAAATGCTCCGATAAGCGTTTCAATTTTACCTCCGGCTATACGAGCCGCCAGTGAGTCATCTGATCGTTTAAGCTGATCGTAGAATGTAGTTTTTGTATGCGTTACAGTGACCTCCTTCGCAGGAATACCATTGTGCTCTTCTTCCTTTTCGGTTACGGAAAGATGCTCTTCGAACTCAGGTTCATTTTCTTCGGCTTCAGAGACAGGTTCATCTTCAGTTATTTCAAATGCTAAGTCATCTTCTGACTCCGTCGGTTCAAACATTCCAAAATCAAACGCTTGTTCCGTTGAAAGATCAATTTCTTCCTCTTCATCATCTTTTCTTGGCTCTTCACTTGGCTCAGCAGAAAATGAAGACTCTTCCGTTACCACCACTTGATCACTTGTTGTGTTGGTGCTTCTTTTTTCAAACGCTTTGTATTTAATCAGCAGACTTTTCTCATAGATTGAACGAGCCGCATCTGTTAGATCCATTAGCTCTTCAAGTTCTAATTCACCATTTTCGAGTTTTTTGATCAGTTCATTTATTCTCTTGAGATCAACTGAAATACCTTCCATCCTGTTTCTTTTTAAATCATTTTTTTCAACAAATAACCGAATTTACCCACTCCGGTCATGCCCCTCTAAAGTTTTTTTGGCAAATTTACTACCAAAGGTACCGAACAATGTATAATGTTCCATTTCCCGGATCAGCAGTTCTCTTCGGGACCTTGTTGATAACGTAAATCTGATAGCATGTTTTTAGAACATTTACCCGTTGAGAATAGGAATTATGGATGGATAGAAGTCATTTGTGGTTCTATGTTCTCAGGTAAAACAGAAGAGTTGATCAGAAGATTAAAGCGGGTAGAATTTGCGAATCAAAGTTTGCTTTTAGTAAAGCCTCTAGTAGATAATCGCTACCATAAAAAGAATGTCGTTAGTCATCAGGGAAGGTCATTTGATGCTACTACAGTAGAAAATGCTGAGGATATACTGAAGAAATGGACAAATGAACGTGTAGTGGCCATTGATGAAGCTCAGTTCTTTGATTCAAAGCTAACTGAGGTTGTTAATAAATTAGCGAGTAAAGGTGTTAGGGTGATCATCGCCGGACTTGATATGGATTTCAGGGGTGTTCCCTTTGGTCCGATGCCCGAATTGTTGTGTATTGCGGAATATGTTACTAAAGTGCATGCAATTTGCGTTTCATGTGGCAATCTTGCCCAGTTTTCGCATCGTTTGAACAAAGAAGAAGGTCAAGTTTTAGTTGGAGCTGACCAAGAGTATCGTCCTTTGTGTCGTCACTGTTATACAACAGCTATAAATCAGTGAAATTAGACCTTTCATATAGGGAATTATCCACTTTATTTGATTCGGAAATTTCCATTTCCGGAAAAATCCATTCCATTGCTTATGATTCCAGAAAGATCATTGAGGGTTCCCAAACTCTATTCGTTGCCTTTCCCGGCGAATTCAGGGATGGACATGATTTTATTCCAGAGGCATATGCAAAAGGGGTTCGACTATTTATCGTAAACAAAGCCCCGACTCTTCCTTTGCCTCAGGCTATTTTCATTATTGTTCAAAATACACTTGAGGCCTTACAGGATCTAGCGAAATATCATCGATCAAAACACGCTTGTACAGTGATCGGAATAACGGGTTCTGCTGGTAAAACGACTGTAAAGGAGATACTTGGATCGATCCTTCAGGAAAAATTCAACGTAATTCGAAGTCCAAAGAGTTATAATTCCCAGTTGGGTGTCGCCATATCTCTTCTTGAGATAACTCCCGAAACAGAAGTAGCGATCATTGAAGCCGGAATTTCACAACCGGGTGAGATGGAAAAGCTGGAAAAAATGATACTTCCGGACATCGGAATATTTACTTCATTCGGCTCCGCCCATGCCAGAAACTTCAAAAATAGCGATGAACATCTGAGCGAAAAACTCATGCTTTTTAAACACTGTAAAACAGTTTATGTCAGTGAGCATATAGATATTCCTTCGCTTGATTCATTTAAGAAGATCAAAACTGATCAGTACTCTAGTGTATTTGAAAACACCGACCTTTCACCGGTATATCAGCAGAATTGCGCACTCGCTATAGCCTGTGCACTGGACCTCGGAGTAGATATGGATCTGATAAAAAAGGCTATCCATGAAATTCGACCGATCGCCATGCGAATGGAAGTGTTCGAAGGTGTTCATAATACATTGATCATTAACGACACATACAATCTGGACCGGGAAGGTCTGGAAGCTTCCCTGCAATACCAAAAGCTGATCGCAGCCGATAAAAGGAGAATTCTTTATGTTGGAACCTCATCAGACATCAATCGAAAAATGGTGAGTGATATTATTGAGGAATTTGAACCGATCGATGTCTACTTCAGAGATGAGACAGACCTGTTAGAACTGGAAATCTCCAACAGTGTCATTCTTATCAAAGGAGATCGAAACTCTAAAATGGAGCAGGTTTCTTCGACCTTAAGACAATTTAAACATGAAACGTATGTGGAAATTGATCTAACCTCCATTCGTGATAACATTCAAGCTTTAAAGGCAGAGTTGCCGAAAGATATTAAGGTTCTTGCAATGGTTAAAGCCCAGTCCTACGGTTCAGGAGGAGAGAGATTGGCAACCTATCTCGAGCGAATCGGAATCAATTACTTGGGCGTGGCATATCCTGACGAAGGTGCAGAATTAAGGGCGTCCGGCGTAAGTATTCCTATTATGGTCATGAACGCTGACCCGGCAAGTATGCGTTACTGTATTGAAAACGAGCTGGAACCTACAATATATAGCACCGAGCAGCTGGATACCTTTATTCGTGAGTTAATCTACAAGGAAAAGTTCGCGTACCCGATCCATATCAAGCTTGAAACCGGAATGAACCGATTAGGTTTCAGAGAAGGAGATATTCGAAACCTAATTGATATTCTTAAATCACAACCGGAAGTTAAAGTCCAAAGTGTATACTCTCACCTTGCAGCTTCGGATGATCCTAAGTCGTCGTATACAAATATCCAAGTAGATCGATTTAATCACTTGTGCTCATTGCTGGAACAGGCTATACCGTATCAGTTTGATAAACACATTCTCAATTCAGAAGGGATAATAAACTTCCCGGAATACCATATGGATATGGTGAGAATTGGAATTGCGATGTATGGAATCACGAATGATCCGAAAATGAAATCCTTACTGCAGCCTTCACTAAAGTGGTATTCGACCGTCTCGCAGATAAGGCATTTGAAAAAGGGCGAAACTGTTGGCTACAGTCAGAAAGGTGTAATGGAAAATGATGGAATGATCGCCGTTATACCTGTCGGATATGCTGATGGCTTCAGACGCATGCTGGGCAACGGAAATGGCGGAGTTTATATAAACGATAAGTTTTGTCCGACGATAGGTAATGTCTGTATGGATATGATAATGGTTGACGTTACAGGATCAAACGTAAAGGCCGGTGATCAGGTTGAAAT
>SBGS01000089.1 GCA_006226555.1 Bacteroidota bacterium | reverse complement strand
TCATCTATGATCTCCTCCAGAGATTTTCCTTGAGCAGCTCCGATATCTTCAAGAGGTAATTTTCTATCAATATTCTGGATAAGTTGAACTTTTAATCCTGATTTGCTTCCCAATGAGCGTACAACAAGATCCTGAGGCCTTTCAATATCATTCTCTTCTACGTATTGTTTGATCAAGGCTGCGAAAGGAGCACCGTAACGCATGGCTTTTCCTGTACCAACACCCTGAACATTCGTCATTTCCTCGATTGAGATCGGATATTGAAAACACATATCCTTCAAAGACGGTTCTTGAAAAATAACAAAAGGTGGAATCCCTTTTTGCTTTGAGATTGATTTTCGTAGATCAACCAGTTGATTATACAATACTTCATCAAATACTGCTCCTCCACCATCATTTAAAATGATCGACTCCTCATCGTCAACTTTATAGTCTCGTTCTTTATACAAAAGAATGGAGTGCGGATCATTTAAAAATTCACGTCCTTCCTTCGTAATTTTCAGAACTCCGTATGATTCAATATCCTTGTAAAGTAATCCATGAACAACACTCTGTCTAATAACGGCATTCCAAAAATGCTCCGATCTTTCTTTTCCTACTCCAAATAATGGATGTTGATCGTGTCGGTAATTCTTGATATCAGCCGTTTCTACGCCTATTATAAAGGAAGTGATATGCTTCGATCTTTGCGTTTCATTCAATTGATCGATCACATTCAATAACTGTGATACAAATTCCTTTCCTTCATATTTCTCTTTCGGATCTTTGCAATTATCACAATGTGCATTACAAGCGTTTTCATCGAATTGTTCTCCGAAATAGTTCAGGATCATTTTTCTACGACATACAGACGTTTCTGCATATGAGGTAATCTCGTTCAGTAACTGTCTCCCTATCTCTTGTTCGGCAACGGGTTTTCCCTGAAGAAATTTCTCAAGCTTTTCTACATCCTTGTAGCGATAAAATGCAATACACTCTCCTTCTCCTCCATCTCGACCGGCTCTTCCAGTTTCCTGATAATAACTTTCAAGTGACTTTGGAATATCATGATGAATAACGAAACGTACATCCGGTTTGTCTATTCCCATACCAAATGCAATTGTCGCCACTATGACATCAGCCTCCTCCATTAGAAACATGTCCTGATTCTTAGCACGAGTAGTAGCATCTAAACCCGCATGGTATGGCAAAGCATTGATTCCATTCACTTGCAGCAATTCCGCAAGCTCTTCAACTTTCTTTCGACTCAGACAATATATGATCCCGCTTTTACCCGTCTTGGATTTTATATACCTGATGATCTGCTTCTCTACATCCTGTTTAGGGATGATCTGATAAAACAGATTTTCTCTATTGAAAGAAGACTTAAACACGGTTGCATCCAGCATATTCAAGTTCTTCTGAATATCGTGCTGAACTTTTGGAGTGGCCGTTGCAGTCAGAGCAATAACAGGAACGTCAGATATTTTTTCGAAAATCTCTCTCAGCCTTCGGTACTCAGGTCGGAAATCATGTCCCCATTCTGAAATACAATGAGCCTCATCGATCGCAAAGAAGGAAATAGGTACTTGCGTTAAAAAATCAATATTCTCCTCCTTCGTAAGTGATTCCGGAGCAACGTACAGTAATTTTGTCCTTCCTTCCGATATATCCTCCTTAACTGCCTGGATCTCCTTTTTCGTGAGAGATGAATTCAAAAAATGAGCAATACTTTCATCATTGCTGTGATGACGGATCGCATCAACTTGATTCTTCATCAATGCGATCAGAGGTGAAACGACGATCGCGGTACCCTCAAGTATCAATGCCGGCAGCTGGTAGCATAATGATTTCCCACCTCCGGTTGGCATGATCACAAATGTGTTCTTACCATCCAGAACGTTATCTATTATTGCTTCCTGCTTACCTTTAAATGCATCAAACCCGAAATAGGTTTTCAACGATTCCTTCAAGTCTACTTCGATCATCTATAACACGTTGTTACTCTAAATTAAGAAATTCATATAAAGTATGGAAATGAATTTTTCTTTTCTCGTGAGCCATTCAGGTCTTATCGTTAATTTTGTGCTCTATGAGTGAGCAAAAAAACATGTCATTTCTACAGCATCTTGAGGAACTTAGATGGAGAATCGTTCGCTCTGCTGTTGTTATTCTTGTTTTTGCGATCACCTTATGGATCTTTCAAGAGTGGATCATGGAAACACTCTTCCTATCGATGAGAGATCCTGATTTCATTAGCTTTAGACTGATTTGCGAATATTTTGGTATTTGTGTCGACGAGATTCCAATAGATTTTCAATCAACTGAAGTAACAGGTCAGTTTTCATACGCACTGATGATGAGTATAATGGGAGGAGTAGTGTTGGCTTTCCCTTTCATCTTCTATCAAATATGGAGATTTGTTAAACCTGGTCTTAAAGCTCGTGAAGAGTCAGTTGCCAAAGGGATCGTTGTATATGTCAGTCTGTTATTCTTTTTGGGTATAAGTTTCGGATACTTCATTATTGCTCCGTTATGTGTTCAGTTCTTCGGAACTTTTCAGATGAGTGATATGATCGAAAACAAGTTTACGGTCAGTTCGTACATGAGCACCATTTTGTCAACAGTATTTTACAGTGGTATTCTATTCCTTCTACCCGTCGTTGCGTATCTCTTTACAAAACTTGGAATTCTTACTCCTGATTTCATGAGAAAATATCGTAAACATGCGATAGTTGCTATTCTTATTCTATCAGCGATCATCACTCCACCCGACCTGATCAGTCAAGTAATTGTTGGTGTTCCTATCGTTTTATTGTACGAGATAGGAATTCTTGTATCTGCTCGTGTGGAAAAAAGAATTAAAAATCAGATTTAATACGCAGTCAAGTTCATTATCTTGTGGCTTGAATTCTAAAAAGAGTAACGCGTGAGGCTTCTTCTCCTTTTATCTATTTGCATTTCAACGATCGCACTTGGACAAAAGACCTTGGTGGAAGGAATTGTACGAGATCAACTAACCGGTGATCCTATGCCATTCGTTACCGTTCGTTTTCAAGATTCGAAGATTGGTGCATTCACGGATACGAGTGGTTATTACCGCCTCGACACCTACTATGCAACCGATTCACTCATTTTTAGTTTTTCGGGCTATATAACAAAGACTGTTGGAGTTCAAAAAGATATAGCACAAGAGATCAATATTACACTGGAGGTAAGACAGACGGATGTTCAGGAAGTGTTTGTTCGACCACCGGATGAATTCCCTTCGACAGTACTTCATAAGAAAGTTATTGCTCATAAACCTATCAATGACAAGGAGAAGCTAATGTCCTATGAATATGAGGTCTACAATAAAATTCAACTTGACCTCAACAATATTGGAGATAAGTTTAAGGAAAATGACCTGATCAAACGACTGGATGTGGTACTGGATTACTTAGATTCAGCTGAAAACGGTAAAAGTTATCTTCCTGCAATTTTAAGTGAATCTGTATCTGATTTCTATTTCAAGAACAATCCGAAGAAAAAGAAAGAGGTTGTCAAAGCAACACGTATCTCGGGAGTCGATAATCTTCAGTTGAATCAATTCCTTGGAGATATGTATCTCGATGTGAACGTTTATGACAATTACATCGTTTTGTTCAATAAAGCATTCGTCAGCCCGGCAGCAAATAACGCAAGAAGCTTCTATCGCTTTTACCTTGAAGATTCAACGTTTATCGGAAATCAATGGTGCTATAAATTGACCTTTAAACCAAAACGCAAAGGTGATATGGTTTTTGAAGGTGAAATGTGGATCCATGATACTACGTACGCCATTAAACAATTCAAGGCGAATATTGCTCCATGGGCAAATATAAATTACGTTCAAGGCTTATACATTGAGCACGAATTTGATATGGTCGCACCAGAAGTTTGGATGCTTACCAGCGAGAAAATGATCGTTGATCTCAAGATCACTAAAAAGAGTGCTGTTTATGGTTTTTTTGGTCGTAGACACTCTACCCGAAAGAATTTTGTGATCAACGAAGGACGTCCGGAAAATTTCTACGCCTCCGACAATAATGTAGAAATTCAGGAAGGTGCAAAGGATAGGTCTGATGCATTTTGGGACAGCATCCGGCATGAACCACTGAGCACCCAGGAAGCAGGAATTGATCAAATGATAGATTCCCTTGAAAATACGAGGCTGTTCAGAAACTTAAAGAACCTCATGTATTTCGCTACCACCGGTTATTATCCAATTGGAAAGATCGAAATAGGTAGTGCATTTTCGCTAGTAAGTTTGAATCCGGTCGAAAAATTCCGAACTGCGCTGGCATTGCGAACTTCGAACGACTTCAGTCGAAGGATAGAACTTGGGGGAAATGTCGCTTATGGATTCGGGGATGAACGGTTTAAATATGGTGCTAAGATCCGTCTGCACCTGGCCCGTAAGAAAAGAGCACTTTTAACGGCTTATTACAATTATGACATTGAACAAATTGGGCAGTCTCCAACAGCTGCAGCCATTGGATCGACCTTCGGAACATTGCTTTTAACCGGAGCTCTAGACAAACTTACTTTTGTAACACGAGTTGGACTAAATCTGGAGAAGGACGTTGGTAAGGATCTCATTCTTTTCGGAAGCTTCGAAACGAAGGAATATGTTCCGCTTGGAATAGCGAACTATGTAAGAGAAACGACCACTGGTGTTTTTGATACGATCAGTAGAATCAATACATCTGAAATTACTGCTCGTTTCCGATGGGGAAAGAATGAAGAATTTATTTCAGGTTCCTTTGATAGAACGTCCGTTGGATCTCGATTTCCAATTCTTTCGTTTCAAGCAACTTTTGGTATAAAAGACTTACTTGGGGCTGATTACAATTATCAGAAATTCGATTTCGTAGTAGAGCACAATAGAACAATTGGATTCTTGGGAAGAATACGCTACAGCTTAAATCTTGGATATATCACAGGTACAGCGGCATATCCATTTCTTAAGGTTCATGAGGGGAATCAATCCTATTGGTTGATGACGAATGCATTTAATAAAATGAATTTCTTCGAGTTTATTTCGGACAAGTATGCAACACTTTGGATAGAAAATCATTGGGATGGTCTTATCTTAGATAGGATACCACTTGTCCGCAGATTAAAATGGCGTTTAGTGAGTACTATTCGTATGGCTTACGGTCAGATCGATGATCGTCACCTTCAGGAAATGATCATTCCTGATTTCACTAAAAAATTCGGAGACACACCTTATACAGAGGTAGGTTTAGGAATAGAGAATATATTCTTAGTTGGACGCGTTGATGTATTTTGGAGACTCACACACCTCGATCCGGGAGTAAAAGTGGGGGATATTCAAAACTTTGGGGTGCGAGCCCGATATGCTATTAATTTCTAGGCAATGAAGCTATATACACAGGAAATAAAAAAAACATACAAAGGAAGAAATGTAGTAAAAGGCGTTTCCGTTGAGGTAAATCAAGGGGAGATCGTCGGGTTGCTCGGTCCAAATGGAGCGGGAAAAACCACATCCTTTTATATGATCGTCGGACTTGTTAAACCTGATGAGGGCAGTGTTTACATTGACAATACCGATATCACGAATTTCCCCATGTATAAGCGCTCACAGTTGGGTATTGGATATCTTCCTCAGGAGGTTTCGGTCTTTAGAAAACTAAGTGTGGAAGATAACATCATGTCTATTTTGGAGATGACTGATCTCACAAAAGAGCAAAGAAAAGAGAAACTGGAGAAGTTATTGGATGAGTTCAGCTTGAACCACGTGAGAAAAAACCTTGGTAACAGATTGTCAGGTGGTGAAAAAAGAAGAACCGAAATTGCACGAGCATTAGCCACTGACCCGAAATTCCTTCTATTGGATGAACCTTTCGCCGGGGTTGATCCGATTGCGGTAGAAGATATCCAAAGCATTGTAGCCGACCTCAGAGAAAGGAATATTGGAATATTGATAACAGACCACAATGTTCAAGAAACATTATCCATTACTGATAGAGCCTATTTATTATTTGAAGGCAGTATTTTGAAATCAGGAACTGCCGAAGAATTAGCTGCTGATGAGCAAGTACGTAAGGTATATCTAGGCCAGCGATTCGAGTTAAGGAAAAAATAAATTTGTAGGTCTCTGACCAAATCAATATTTTTACGTCGATAAATTACTACCACTTAATTATTTAAGATGAAAAGAACAGCCTTATTCACCGCACT